>JANOFD010000485.1:0-6178 GCA_031413455.1 Rhodobiaceae bacterium | reverse complement strand
GGAACTGCTATTACAAACCGCCGGGCCCAAAAACCATGGCCAAAGGATGGAAACGGATGGCCGCAATGCTCGAAGGTTACGCACTCGCGAAAGTCAAATCAGATGTGTGAATCCCGTAGGCTTGCGGGGGAAGGTGGATCGCCGCGAAGCACTTCGCGTAGCGGCGAGACGGATGGGGGCGACGCCGCACAATTGCGAGACCGCAGTCTCGCCCAGACGCTACTGCTGACTAATTTCGCAGGTGAGAAACACGCTTAAGTATAAATATTTAAAGAATTGGGCAAGCGTATCGTGCTGCAACTCGACATTGTCTGATGGCACGGACCCGTGAATCTCAAAATACCAAATGGCATTCGCCTCACCTTTCAGCCCGCTTACAATCCAGAGCTGCAACCCGCCGAGCACCTATGGGCCTTCGTCGATGAGCCATTGGCGAACACATTCTTCGAAACCATCGAAGACCTCGATCTGGCCGTCGGCCAACGATGCCTCGCACTCACTGAGCAAATCGACTTCATCAAAAGCTGCACGCTGTTCCACTGGTGGCCTGAAAACCATGATCGGAATTGATCAGCCGGAGATGGTATCAGTATCCAATACCGCACCAGCCTAGCGGTTCCTGTAGAAGTCGTATAGGACGCCAGTTCCTCACCAGGAACGCTGATTTGGTCGAAACGTCCCTCTTCTCGAGCCTTGCAGCCGCACAGCTAGCACTCGCGCTCTCGCATGCTGTCGTGGCGTTGCTATTGGTTGCGGCGCTGCTTTTGCTACGCGGCGCATGGCAGACCACGCAGGGACAACTGCTTGCATATCTCGCGCTATCGGTGGCGGCACTAGAGGTGGCAACCGGGCCTGGATCAGGCGCGCTCGCGTCGACGCTGCAAACCGTCTTGCGGTTGATTGGTGTGCTGAATATCGCTCTGCTTTGGTTGTTCTGCCTCTCGATCCTGCGCGATAACTTAAAGCTTGGCTGGGTAGAGTGGCTGGCAGCGACAGCCTTGGTCTTGGGCCCGCTGTTGGTGTTCATCCAACCCGCCGGTGACGCCGCGAAACCCGTGATCACAGCCTTCTCCACCGCCGCTCCGTTCGTCATGATCATGCATATCGCCTGGGTCGCGCTCGCCGAAAGATCTGGCGATTTGGTGGACGCTCGTCGTCGCGCCCGCCTGTGGATGCCGCTGGCGCTGGTGGCGGCAGCCCTGATCTCGGTGCTATCGGAAGAAGTCAGCGATGCGGCGACCGCATCGCTGATCCGCAATGGTCTGGCAAGCCTGCCCATTGCCGTGGCGTTGCTGTGGTGGTTGGCGGCAATTGATCCGGGGCGGTTGCGGTTTGAGGCAACTGCCAGTTTGCTCAATGTTGAACCTCAGATCGACGTGCGCGACAGGGCGCTCCACGCCGCACTCTTGGAGATGATGCGAGACGGTGGACTTCATCGCCAATCGGATCTCACCATCGATAGCCTGGCAGAGCGCTTGAAAACACCGGCGCATCGACTGCGCAGCCTCATCAATGGCGGCCTCGGGTTCCGCAACTTCGCTGCTTTCATCAACGGCCACAGACTGGCCGACGCCAAGGCGGCGCTGGCCGACCCGCGCCGGGCGCGAGAGACAATTCTTTCGATCGCATTCGAAGCCGGTTTCACGTCGCTGCCAACATTCAATCGCGTATTCCGGGAAACAGAGGGTGTCACACCCACGCTTTACCGGACGCAAGCCCTGGCCGAGCCTGCTCAAAGTCAAAAAAGCCTTCTCCCTTCATAAAGTGAGAAGTCTTTTTCACCGTTGAGGAGACGGTTATCGCCACTCCGTGGCCTACACCCCTGCGAAAACGGGCGGCGATGAACTCCCGTTATGTGCGGAGGCCGTTTATGACATTGGTTTACACTTGCATCGCAGCCCTGACAGCTTTGGCGGGCGCCGTGACCTATGCCGCGCTCGACCGGACGACCGCACAGGCGGCAACCAGCCCCCGCGGCGACCTCGTCGCTGTCGAGCGATTGGAAGGCAAAGATCGAGCCACGTTGCAAACAATTGCCGCCGGGTTCCCCGGCGCCATCCAGGTGCGCCAGGGCGCTCAACTCTATCGAGTGACTTATTGGACTGTGCTCAAGGGTCAGCCCGTTGTGGCTTCCGGGTTGGTGTCAGTGCCGATGGGTGGCGCCAACATCAGAGGAGTGGTGCTTTACGCCCACGGCACCACGATGACGCGATCACAGTCGCCATCTCAAGCCGGCCGCGCCGACGGCAATGAAGAAACAGCTATTTTTGCCGGCAACGGTTACCTTGTCGTTCTGCCAGACTACATCGGCCTTGGACAGTCCACATTACCGCAAGCCTATGTGATCGTACGTCCACAAGTCGATGCATCCATCGACATGCTGCGGGCGGTGCACCATTGGATCAAGAAAGAAGGCGTGGCCTGGAACCCGTCGCTTGTGCTCATGGGATTTTCACAAGGCGGCCAGACGGTAGCAGGCCTTCATCGCGAATTGGAGCGCACTCCACTCGACGGCTACCGGCTGCGCGGCACTGTTGCAGTCGCCGGCCCGCATGATCTGCGTGGCCTATCTGTGCGCAAGACCAACTCACCAGAGGCGCTGGAGCTTGTCAATGTCGGATACCTAGCGTTGGCGGTTTCGGCCTATGCGCAATATTACAACGTGCCACTCGACACAGTGATGACACCCGTCTACGCGCGCTTGGTCCCAGACCTGTTCGACGGCAACAAGCCTCTGGAATTTATCGCCCAACACCTGCCTCCGGACGCAAGGCTGTTGTTCCGGCCAGATTTCCTTCGCGACTTGCAAAAGAACAAAGACAATTGGTTCACTCGCGCCTTGGACGAGAACGAGACCTACGCCTGGACCCCACGCGCGCCGCTGAGCATCGTTTTCGGTGACGCCGACATCAATGTTCCAGCAAGCGCCTCGCGTGCGCTGCACGACTACGCCACACCGCGCGGCGGAGCGGTAACGCTGCACCCGATGGGGCCTGCCGATCATATGGCGACGGCGGCCATGAGCTATGGGACGACGCTGGCATGGTTTGATGCGCGAGTTGCGGCCGCTGACTAAACATCCGTCACTTAATTGAAGGGACACGTAAAGAATTGCAATTATCCGGCGGCCGTGGATGTCTGGGCCTATTGCCTGATGCCCAATCACGTCCACCCGATCCTGGCGCCAGGTGACCCTGACGGGTTGCGCGCGGCCCTGGCCGCGTAACTCGCCGGACGATTACCGTTGGTTCGCATACGTATACATTGGGAACTGATTGTCCGTCGCCGGTCACCTCATCTTCCACCGTCCCGTCCAATAAATCGGCCGGCATGCACGCCAGCACCTCGCAGAGTTTGAAGAGTTGGGGTCTGAAGAAGTGGGGTCAGACACCAATAACTCATTCCAACGCAAAATTTCGCGCGTTCCGGATTCTCGCTGGCACCGTTCAGGCGCTTCACGGATGAACCCTCATAAAGCGCTATGACTGCGACATCGCAAGACCCAGGTCAGCCGCGACGCTATTCAGTCGCTTATCGCGTGTCCAGAGCGCAGCACCGGCGCTTAGCGTTACTGCGGCCAGCAAGTGACTATCGATATAGCCGATACCACGTCCGAACAGCTTGTGCGTTTCGATGAACCGGAGCACTTCGCTGTCCATTGCCACGATCACTTTCGGCAGGTTCGACATCATGCGCAAGACCTCTTCCCGCGGGTGGAGGTGCCCCAGAGCGATCTCGCCGATCACGAACGGATGCGTGACAACCAAGCCGCCATCAAGCAGTCCTGCAAGGCGATTGTCGCCGACGCGCAAATGATCAACCCAAACAGTGGTATCAACCAGTATCATTTGCGGTTCATCGCTTCACGCCCGGCGGCGCGGCGGCGCTTTCAGCTTTGGCTGACTGCCGCCCAGACGCGCGAGCCGGCGCGCGGCTTCGCGCTCGATCAGTGCCTTGAGCGCCTCACGCACCAAGCTCGACTTTTCCATCAAACCGGTAAAGTTCTGGGCTTCGGCGACGAGGTCATCGTCAAGGGCAATAGTCGTGCGCACAATTTTAGCCTCCATCTTAGGCACGAATATTTCATCATTTGATGACAAAGTCAATGCCTCGGCAGGCGCGCTTTATGCCTCGATCGACCGCGCGTAGTCGTCCCAGCCGGCGACGCCCATTTCCGTGTAGAGTCGGCGCGCTTCGGTGAGATCGCGCTTCATGCCGTCCATGTCACCGCGCAGACGCGCCATACCCGCCCGCTCCAGCAGCAGCATCGCCATCCACCCCGTCGACTCCATCCGGTGCAGTGGCACGAAAGCCTGTGCGATTTGGGCTTCCAATTCGTCAATTTGTTGCGCCCCGCCTGCGGTTCGCAGCACGCGTGCCCGAACCACGCCGACAGCGCGTGCCGTGTCATTTGATGCTTCTCTCCAGCCTTCGCGCGCCAGCTCAAGGCCGCGATTTCGTTCTCCCATTTCAGAAAGGCACAAAGCCTGAAAGGCATTGACGAACGGGCTCCACTCACCGCCGGCACCCGTCGCCGCCAACTTTTGTCGGGCACGCTCGAGGAAGCCATTTCCTTCTTCCCAGCGAAGTCCGAGCGTGCTCGCGTTTCCGCAGGCCATCAGCGCGTAAACAATATTGCGGTCGGAACCGTTGCGCTCGGCCAACTGCAACGCTTCGTCGGAGTAACGCCGCGCGCGCGTTGCATCACCCGAAATCCAACACGGCCAGAACCGGTCGCTCGCCGCAGACGACAGGTCTGCTCCGGTTCCAGCGATACGCAAAAGTTTTGGAAACAACTCGGCAAACTCGAAACCTTCGCGCACGCGTCCGGAAATGCTCAGACAGGCGGCGCGGATGCCCAGAGACTCGACATAGGGGCGCCAGCCGAGCACTTCGATTTTCGCTGCATCATCGCCACCGGCAATCCCAATGCTCTGATCGAAGATCTCGATACTCTTTGCCCATTGCGATTGCCAGGCATAGCCCCGCGCCAGAAAATGGCGGGCAAGCAGACCGATCGCGCGGTCTCCCGAGGCGTCGGCAAGCTCGATCGCTCGTGACGCGTGCTTAAGTACATCGTCGAATTCGCTGTGGGAGCTCTTGAGCTGACTGTAGATCGCTTCCAACAGGGCTTCGGTGCGCCTATCGTCTGCAGCTGAAGCAATTTCGACTGCTTCTTGAAATATCGCTTCGGATTCCGTCGGCGCAGCACCCAGCCGATCATGGAGGTTGATCAATTCGGGATAGACGTCCAACAGGAGCCGCGTTCGCTCGGGCGACGGCGGCAAGGTGATCAGCAATTGTCTCGCTTTGCCCCAGTTGATGCGGGAGGCTGCAAGATCCGAATTGCGGACCCAGCGCGCGGCGCGGATGTACCAAGTGGCCGCAAGCAAGGCCTCGCCGGCTTCATTCCAGTGATGCGCCAACATGCCTGCCAACTCATCGAGGCGGGTGGGATCGGCAGCCTCGATTGCAAGTGCGGCCGCCTTGTGGCGAGCCTGGCGCGGTACGGTTAGCTGGGCGTGGAGGGCGACTTCGTGGGTAAGCGGATGCTTGAAGGCATATTCGGCGACAGGATAGATAGCGCGCTCGTGGATGATCTCGGCAGCGAGCAGTCCTGCGAGCGCTGAGTCGAGATCGAAGGTCTTGTTGGCAATCACAGCTTCGAGCAGCGGTCGCGAGAATTCCTTGCCGATGACGGCGGCGGCGTAGAGTGCGTGCTTCTCGCGCTCGCCCAGGCGATCAATGCGGGCGGCGAGCAGGGACTGCACGGTGGTTGGAACCTCGAGGGCGTCGAGTGGACGAACCAGTTCGTAAGCACCGCGCGTGCCGGCGAGGCGGCCGGTCTCAAGCAACGAGAGCACGATCTCCTCGGAGAAGAACGGGTTACCACCAGACCGTGCGCCGATCAGCGCCGGAAGCTTCGCGACCGAGGGCCCCGACCCCACCCAATCGCGCACCAGGTCGGCGAGCGCTTCGGCGCCAAGTGGCGTCATCGGCAACTGCAGCACCCAGGACTTGCGCAACCACTCGGCCTGATACTCGGGCCGGAAATTAACGAGCATCAGCGTGTGCGTGGCGCTGACGGCCTCGACGATCTGGGCGACGAACAGATCACTGCCGGGATCGATCCAGTGCAGATCGTCGATCAGCAGCACAATGGGCTCAGCCTGCGTGC
>JANOFD010000484.1:0-6684 GCA_031413455.1 Rhodobiaceae bacterium | reverse complement strand
GCGTCGATCAAAACACGTGCCGAGCGTTCCGGCAATCATTGGCTCGTCAACGGCCGCAAGATGTGGACGACGACGGCGCAAACCGCGACGCATATTCTGTTGCTCGCCCGGACTTCGCCGAAGGGCAAGAGACCGACGGATGGTCTAAGCCTGTTCTATACCGCGCTCGATCGGTCCCACATCGAGGTGCGCGAGATTCCAAAGATGGGACGCCACGCCGTCGACACGAACATGCTGTTTATCGACGACTTGCTGGTGCCGGGTGATGATCTCATCGGCGAAGAGGGCAAGGGCTTTGACTACCTGCTGCACGCCTTCAATCCCGAGCGCATTCTGGTTGCCGCCGAAGCCATCGGCATTGGCCAGGACGCATTGCGCCGGGCGGCAAACTACGCCCGCGAACGCGTGGTGTTCGGGCGGCCGATCGGTCAGAATCAGGCGATCCAACACCCGCTCGCCAAATCCTGGGCGGAGCTCGAAGCGGCCTGGCTGATGACTATGAATGCGGCGGCGCTCTACGACGCGGGGACGCCGTGCGGGCTAGAGGCCAACGCCGCAAAATATCTCGCTGCGGAAACAGCCTTCCACGCCTGCGAAACCGCCGTGATGACCCACGGCGGCATGGGCTATGCGCGCGAGTTCCACGTCGAACGCCTGTTCCGCGAAGTCCTGATCGCCCGCATCGCGCCGGTCAGCCGCGAGATGATATTGAACTTCATCGCGGAGAAGGCGTTGGGGTTACCGAAGTCGTATTGATCGCGCCCTATTTTCCGATTGCGGTTGAGCCGGTCTTCTTTCGTCGCGCCTCGCGCGCATCTTTCAAGGGCCGCAGCCGCTCGCGCAACGCTTCCATCCGCTCGATCTTTTCGCCGAAGGAAAGTTTTGAAAGCGCCATGCGGCCGGCTTCTTTCAATTTCAGAATGTCCGAGACATCCGGGTATTGTGTCGGCTTCTTCGCTTTCTTCTTCATCGGCTTACTTTGTCACAAGAGGATCGCGGGTTCCAGTCTTGGCGCAAAATGATCTCCACTTCACGAGCAGCAAATGTTGTTCCACAATGCTCTTTAGTCGTTTCAGGTTAACTGCCTTTTCCTGCAAAAATTGTATGATCCTGGCGAAATCCTTCGCGCGTCCGACGCTAAGAGCGAGCGCAACCAGATGTTCAGGCGTCATCACCCTGGCGCTCACCTGCCCGCCATTGGCTTTGATATCAACCGCTTCAGCTTGCTCGACTGCTTCCTCATCAAGCGGATCGCTGATGGGTAGGAACTGGACTGGCCAACCTTCCACCATCACGCCTTCTTTTCGAAACTCCGTGTAGCCTCGTGATCGCAAATAAGCAAAGAGCGGTTCCAGAGTGAGCAATCCGCTTCGACCGCTTGACTTGAACGACACAAAAATATCCAAATCCTCGGTCACAGCGGGCTCGATGTAATTGTAGGCAGCAACCGCGCCACCTATCGCATAACGCTCGATCACGCCTTCACGCTCCATCGCGTTGATCACATCGAGCGTTTGCTTGATACCCATAGTCTCCTCGAAGGCTCAATTACTCTTTGCGGCTGAGCATAGTCATGCTGACGGCTGCCATCCACAATATCCAAGCAGGAACTGCAATAAGGCCGGGTCCAGCGCCGAGCGCGAGGAAGCCGGTGCGATGGAAAAGACCGAAAACTTCGGCGATGTTGGCAGCACCAACCACAACTGCGAGCAAGATCGGCCAAAGAGGGAGTGCCCGGGTTTGCACAATTGCAAGCGACGACAAGACGACCGAACCGAGCGAGAGACCTGAGGTTAATGCGTAGAGACTGAGGAGGTTCACGTCGTAGGCAAGGGTCAACTGTTCCGGCGTGGTAAACCCGCGCCACAATATCGCAACGAATGCGAGTTGACCGGCAACCGCAACGATCTGCAAAGCCACGCCCGAAGCAAATCCACCGGCGGCAAGAGCTTCAGCGCTTCCGTCGTTGCCGGCGGCAACGCGGCGTAAGCCCGCAAGAAATACGAAAATGAACGGCAAAGAAATCTGAAAGAGTGCGGCGGCCATGAGGACGCCATATCTGTTGTCATGCGCGTAGGTGGTCAAGTCTTGCACATTTGTTTCGGGTGAAGGAGGAGTCCCTGAAACTATAAGCGCAGCAGTGCCGAGCACGAATGCACAAAGCCCCGCCCAACCAGCTTGCTGCCCGACCTGTTTGATTGACGGTCCGCTCATGCTGTGATCGCCCGTCCGAGCCGCGCGCGGATGATTTCTTCGGCTTGGGCGATGATGCGCTCGACCAGTTCCTTACAGCTTGGAATGTCGTTGATCAGGCCCTGCACCTGGCCCGCCGACCAGATGCCAGCGTCGATGTCGCCGGTTTCCAAGACGCCTTTGCCGCGTGTGCCTGCAACCAGTTCTCGCACTTCTTCGAACTTTGCGCCGCCGTGCTTCTGGCCCTCGCGTTCGATCTCCATCACCTTTTGGCTGATGGCGTTGCGTCCGACGCGCGCGGTGTTGTGTAAGGTTCGGAATATCAGATCGGTTTGGCGTTCGTCGTTAGCCACGATCTGCTCTTTCACTTTTTGATGGATCGGTGCCTCTTTCGTGCACATGAAGCGCGTGCCCATGTTGATGCCCTCGGCGCCCAGTGCCAGTGCCGCCACCAGCCCGCGCCCGTCGGCGAAACCGCCAGAGGCCAACATCGGAATCGTGATCTTGTCTGCTGCTGCCGGGAGCAAGATCAGCCCTGGCACGTCGTCCTCACCCGGATGGCCCGCGCATTCGAAGCCATCGACCGATACGCAATCGACGCCCACGCCTTGTGCCTTCACCGCATGGCGGACACTTGTGCATTTGTGAATAACCTTGACACCGGCCGCGTGGAACATCGGCATATGCGGTTGCGGATTATTGCCCGCCGTCTCCACGATCTTGATCCCACCCTCGATGATCGCCTGGCGGTATTCGTCGTATGGCACGGGGGTGATCGTCGGCAGGATCGTGAGGTTTACGCCGAACGGTTTGTCAGTCATCTCGCGCGTGCGCTTGATTTCCTTGGCCAGATGCTCCGGCGTCGGCTGGGTCAGTGCAGTGATGAACCCAAGCGCGCCCGCATTGGCCACCGCCGCCACGAGCTCGGCCTTGCCGACATTCTGCATACCGCCCTGAACAATCGGGTGCTTGATGCCAAACATTTCCGTAAAGCGCGTTCTGATCATTTGTTGCTCCCAAATCTTCAATTTGAATGTCGATAAGCGACACTTTGGCAGGTCGGGGTTGGAATTTGCAAGAGCGCGGCGATGTTCCTTTTGACCGATCAACCGATAAGTCTTTCTTGCGCTATGGGAATCCGCTACAAGGCGCGCCTTCTTTTCGAGAACCAGCGTGACCGACGTACAAGCCATTGCCGATCGTAGTCCGGGCGAAGCCGCTTCGCGGCGGCGCACCTTTGCGATCATCTCGCATCCGGACGCCGGCAAGACAACGTTGACCGAGCATCTTCTGCTCATGGGTGGGGCCATCCATCTGGCAGGCGAAGTGAAGGCCAAAGGTGATCGCCGGCGAGCGCGTTCGGACTGGATGAAGATCGAGCAGGAGCGCGGTATCTCGGTCACGACTGCGGTGATGACGTTTGAGTATCAGAACCTGGTGTTCAATTTGCTTGACACGCCGGGCCACGAGGATTTTTCCGAAGATACCTATCGCACGCTGACCGCGGCCGACAGTGCCATCATGGTCATCGACGCTGCGAAAGGCATTGAGGCCCAGACGCGCAAGCTCTTTGAAGTTTGCCGGATGCGCGACATTCCGATCATCACCTATATCAACAAGATGGATCGCGAGGCGCGCGATCCGTTTTCATTGATCGATGAAATCGCCGATCAATTGCAATTGCATGTGACCCCGGCGATGTGGCCTGCCGGTTCGGGCCTCAATTTTCGCGGGGCCATGCATTTCGAGAGCGGCAAATTTTTACCCTTTGGCCGCGATGCCGCGCCTATAGATCCGTCGCGCTTGGATGAAGTCTTGCGTCCTGAAGAACTCAAGCACCTGAAAGACGAGATGGATCTGGCGCATGGTGGTTACCCAGCGTTTGATCTGCAGACGTTTCGCGAGGGGCACATCACGCCGGTCTATTTCGGTTCGGCGCTGAAGCATTTTGGCGTGAAGGAGTTGATCGAGGGTTTGGGTAAAAGCGCGCCCGGTCCGCGCGCTCAAGCCGCAACCCAACGCCAGGTCGAGCCTTCGGAAACGAAGGTCACCGGCTTTGTTTTTAAGGTGCAGGCGAACATGGACCCCAATCACCGCGACCGGGTCGCCTTCATGCGCGTCTGCTCAGGCCACTTCAAGCGCGGCATGAAGTTGAAGCAATCCAGTACCGGCAAGACCATGAGCGTGCACAACCCCATCCTGTTCTTCGCCCAGTCGCGCGAAACTGTGGACGAGGCCTGGCCCGGCGACATTATCGGTATTCCCAATCATGGGGTCTTGCGCGTCGGTGATACTTTGACGGAAGGTGAAGACTTGACGTTCACCGGTATTCCGAACTTCGCACCTGAAATTGTGCGGCGCGTGCGTCTGGCTGATCCGTTGAAAGCCAAGCATCTGCAACGCGCGCTGGAGTCTTTGGCGGAAGAAGGGGTTACCCAGGTCTTCAAGCCGCGCATCGGTTCGCAATGGTTTGTGGGTGTCGTTGGTCAGCTTCAGCTGGAAGTGCTGTCGAGCCGCATCGCTGCGGAGTACAATCTCGAGGTCGCGTTCGAGCAGGGCATGTTTGAGACTGCGCGCTGGATCGCCTGTGACGACGCGGTTGAACTCAAGCGCTTCCTCGATGCCCATCAGGGCAACCTCGCCGAAGATCGCGATGGCGCGCCCGTGTTCCTGGCCAAGAGTGCGTGGGAACTGCGCTACAGCGCGGAAAAGTGGCCGAAGATCAAATTCACCGCCACGCGCGAACGGCGGCACTAAACGCGCTACGCGCCCGGCGATGCTGTGTCCGCGACTTCCTTGCGTATGCGCCAGAACCGCATGACGCGTTGTGCACTTTCGGAAGACACTTTTTCGTAAACATCAAGTACGTGGTTTATGGACTTTCCAGCCACGCCTGCGCCGCGCTCAAGACAGAGGGCCAGGGCCGAGAATGTGGCGCGCTCAAAGCGCTGCGACCGGCAGATGATCGCAATGCCTTCAGTATTGCGCGCGTTTACGAGCCGGCGCACGGTCTTGACATCGACCTCGGCGAGCCGCGCGAAGGCGTGGATAAGTTCGGTCAGCTGCGGCGCGCGCGCCAACTGAACGAGCAGGGCTTCATTCAATTTCTTTTGCTGGATCATTTCGCCGACAAAAACCATGGCTTTGCGGTCGGCATCGTTGACATGACGCATTTCGACCATGACATCGCGCGTTGCATCTTTCAGCGCCTTCTCCAGCATTTCGGGTGGCAGGGCTGCCAGCCGCTGGCGCAATTTGTCCCGCAAGTCGCCGGAGATAAAGGCGTACATGTTGTTGATCATGTCGGGGGGAAGATCGGCGCGTGCCGCCAAGGGGGCTTGCAATATCTCGCTGGTTTCGCTGCGGTCAACGACGCACTGGAATGTTTCGCGCGAAAGTCTCGCGCCGTCATTTGCAATCAGGCCTGCGACGACGCTGTCGTTTCCGTGTTCGACAATGGAATGCGAGACGGATTCGGAGACGTCGGGGCGCGAGGCCATAACGCCCAGTTTTTCCTGGTTTTTGCCCTGTGCGATGGCGATGAGATCGACGTCGCGCAGGACCTCGCTCTTGCGCAAGACGCTCGCGGCAACGCTGAATTCGTCATTTGCCAATTGCTGGATCAAGCCCAGCGGCGCTTTGGGTTGACCGGCAAACTGTTCGGCAAGCCGTCTGCGGACGGCCACATCCATATTGGCCGAGACTTTGCCAATGATGTCGCCGAAATAGCTGCGCTCAACATCCGAGAGGTCCAGCGAAGATTCAAGAAACACATCGGAGACTTCGCGCAACAGCTCGCGCCGCTTGTCGCTTGAGGTTTCCTTTGCAAGGTCGACCAGACGGCTGAAGCGCGTTGAGTTTTGCAGCATGATGTTGTTGATCTCTGGCTGAACGAGCAGGCCTTGCAGTCTGGCGTGCAGCCGGTAAAAATTCGGTCAGCGGGACTGGTTAACCCGGCGCTCAGGTGTCTGAAATTTCTACGAAAGTGTCGGGATAAAAGCCATTGAAAGCCGTGCGGAGCGAGCAGGAATAGGCGCCCAGCATACGAAACTCGATCCAGTCGCCCGCCGCAATGGTTTCTGGCAAATCGATCATATAGTGCAATACATCCAGCGAGTCGCATGTGGGTCCAAAAATTTTGAAGGATGCCAGCCGTGCCGATTTTCCGGTCACACCGCCATCACCTTTGGGCGTGAACACGGTCGTGGGATAGCGCACCGGCCAGTTTTTCAGCGCATACTCATTTAAGCTGCCGTAAATGCCGTCGTTGAGGAACAGCGTGTGATCGCGTCTGAGTGATATCTGGGTCACCACAGAGACGCCGTCGGCAACCAGCGCGCGCCCGGGCTCGCAGTAAATGGTGCAGGTCTTGGGTAAACGCAGAGCGTTGCAGCCCTCGCGGATCGCTGAAAAAAACTCATCGAGCGGCGGCACGGTGACGTTGAGATAATAGCCGGGGAACCCACCACCAACGTCAAGCGCAGCGAGTTC
>JANOFD010000483.1:0-5303 GCA_031413455.1 Rhodobiaceae bacterium | reverse complement strand
GCACGGTGCTTGCGGTGTTGCAGAACGGCGTTGAACATATCGAGCGGGTGCGTCCGCTGATTGGTGAAGGCGTGCATATCGTGCCGGCGATGGTGGCGTGTCCGAGTGATCGCACGGCTGCGGGTCACGCCCATGTAACGGGGCCGGCGCGGTTGGACATACCGCCGGGTCCTGCAAGCGAGCGCTTTCAACGTGCCTTTGCCCACTCGTTTGCCGAGGTCAGGATCGTCGACGATTGGCTGACTTCGGCATGGAGCAAGCTGGTGCTCAACGCGGTGGGCGGGGGCATCGGCGCGCTGACGCGGCGGGGCAACGAGGTATTGAAGGATGAGGGCGTTGCGCGGCTCTATCGTGCGCTGGCCCGCGAAGTGGTCGCGGTGGGTCAAGCAGAAGGAGCGATGCTGGCGGACGATCTGGGCGACCGTTTGTGGGCATTCATGTCGAAGGGGCCGCATGTGCACATGGGGTCAATCGTTGTGGACCGCCTGGCGGGACGCGCCACGGAATGGCAAGCGCGCAACGAAGTCGTGCTGCGGCTGGCCGCCAAGCATGGCATCGCCGTGCCGCTCAACGATCTGGTGTGCAATTTGATACGCGCGGGGGAGCCTGATTTCACGGTGTGAACCGACGGGATGCCGGTGAAATGTCAGAATGCATTCGCCCGGCTTCCCTCAGAGGTTGTTTAGGGTGCAGGGTGCTTTAATTCCCATACGCAGATGCATCTGATATGAAGTTGCCAACCAGGCTTTGGGGGGCACGGTGAACGGCATCAAGGAAACGGGAACCGTTGCGATCAACGGGTTCCTGCTGATCGGCGTATTGATTGCGGGGGCGGTTTATGCGTTCGTGCAGCGAGAGATGATCTTGGCTTACGCGGCGCTGTATCTGCCGGAAGAGGCTTGGGCCCTGCCCATTTATGTCATCGCCGGATTTTTGTTCGTGATCCTGGTACCAAGTTTGGTCATCAACAACCCGAATGAGTCGCGGGTCATTTTGTTCTTTGGCCGCTATGCCGGAACATTGAAGCGCGCTGGATTTTATTGGGTATTGCCGTTCACGACGCGCGAGACGGTGTCGCGCAAGACCGTGAGCCTCAACACCAAAACTCTGAAAGTGAACGACTCGCGCGGCAATCCGATCGAGATCGGGGCCGTGATCGTGTGGCATGTCGAAGATTCCGTGCGCGCGGCACTCAACGTCGACAATTACCGGGAGTTTGTGGCGGTCCAGAGCGAGACGGCGGTCCGCATTCTAGCGAGCCGTCACCCTTACGATGCCGATGACGGTGTCGAGTCGTTGCGCGGGTCACAGGAAAAAATCGCAGCTGATCTCCAGGCCGAACTGCAGGAGCGGCTAAAGATTGCCGGTGTTCGTGTCACCGAAACGCGGTTGTCGCATTTGGCTTACGCCCCTGAAATCGCCTCGGCGATGTTGCGCCGCCAGCAGGCCGAAGCAGTGGTCAGTGCACGGCGCATCATCACCGAGAACGCGGTCAAGATGGCCGACGGTGCGCTGCTGCAACTGGAAGCCAACGGCACGGTCAAGCTCGACGACAATGCCAAGGGGCGCCTGATCAGCAATTTGCTGGTGGCCCTGGTCTCGGAGAGCAACGCACAGCCTATCATCGACCTGAAGGCGTAGGACGGCGTTTCCGCGAGCTGGCTATTGCGGTTTGACTGTCAGCGTGTAGTCGCCGGCGTCGGAGTTGTAGTAGTCGGCGACGCGGATATAGACGGGGCCGGGGCCGGATTTGAAGTCCAACACGAGGTCGCCGCCCGCGGTCGTGTTGCGCGCCGAAGTGATCTCGGTTTTGTTCGCGTCATAGACATGGACACCGGGGTGAAGCGCGGGTGAGCTGTTGGCAATCGTGAGTTTCAATGTGCGTTCCCCTGCCCCGGCGCCGTCAACGACGAAATAGTCGACGTCGGCCTTGTCCATGATTTTGGCTTTGGTGGCAGCGCCTTCGGCTATGTGCTTTGCCCCGAGGATTGTTTCGTTCGGCTCGAAGCTGTCGTAGGCTTTGGCCGGCGATGCGCTGATCGCATAGACGCCGGTTGCGCTGCCGTAAAAGCTCGAGACGCGGAAGCTGTAGGTTGTTGAGGGCTGGGCCACGAATTCATAAACCACATCACCACCCGCGGTCGTGTTGCGCACCGCCCCCAGGCTTGTCTTGGCCGCATCCAGCAATTCGACGTTTGGCTCGAGCGTGGTTGAAAGGTTCTTGAGTTCGATGCGCAACCAGTCGCGCTTGTCGGGGGGCGTGGTGAAGGTGAAGACATCCACATCTTTGACAGCGCCAATGGAGGCTTTGGCGGGTTTGGCGAGCGTCAAGACGTTGGCGTTCAGGGCATCGTCGTTCGGTTCGGCCTCGGTGACATCGATGGTGAGTTTTTTTGCGGCCGCCGTTTGCAGCGATTGCAGTTGTTGCTCACGCGATATTCTGACGACCGCCTGGTTGAGGTCGCGCGAGGTGGCGATGGCTTTATCAACGGCGGCGTCGAGTTCCGGGGCCGGTGTACCGGTATTTGAGGCCGCGGCCTGCACTTTGGCGACGATGTTTTCGACTTGGGCATCGTAGGCGCGGGCTTTGGCCTTGCAGGAGAGGAACTGCTCAGGGTTGATGCGCCCGGCGTCGAGCACTACGCAACAGGTCTTGAGACCGAGCGCCGCCATTTGCGCACGTTCACCGAGTTCGGTGACTTTCTCGCGTCCCAGTTTCAGCTCGCCCTCAGCTTTGAGAAACTTGATCTTTGTCGACATGCCGACGCTTGAGTCCTGGAAAATGCTGTCGCAGGGGGACACTGTGCCCTTGGCAACGTCGTAGCCGAGGAAGACGACGGCCAGAATGCCCAGCGCGCCAGTCACACCGGCCAGCGGCACGAACATCTTCCACAGCCGGCTGAATTTTTTCTTCGCGGTCGTGCGGTCAGCCTTTACCTGTTCCATGGAGCCTCCGGCGGTTGCCCGTTTTGATCAGGGTGATTCGTTGGCGCTATTGTACGCCAATTGGGGAGTCGTTTTTTTAGGACAATCAGAACAGTGTCCTGTCCCATTTGTCCGGCGAAAGCGGCTGGCACGAGGTGGAATTTGTTTGGTGACCCGTAACAGCGTAACATTGGCTTAGAACTGCGGAAATCTCCGTAACATTCAGCGTCACTTGTGTACACACAGCGCGGCATTGCAATCAGCCATACTCCGATTTAGGAACATATATAGAACTAAATTGCGCAGTGCAAGCGGAAAGTGACAATTTTTACCTCCGGCGGCCGCCGAAGGGATCGCCTCGGGGACGGCGCGGAGGGGCGGCGAGCGGGAGTTGGTCGAAGAGCGAGGGCTCGAGCGGGGCGCCGGCGCGTTCGATGTTGAGCAGGCGCATTTTGGTATCGAGGCCGCCGGGCGCGGAGAAGCCGCCGGCCTTGCCGCCCGAGGCGAGGATACGGTGACAGGGTACGATGATAGGAAAAGGATTGGCGCCCAAAGCCTGGCCAACGGCGCGCGAAGTGCCCGGTGCGTTGAGTTTGGCGGAGATTTCGCCGTAGGTCATCGTCTGGCCCGGCGGGATGGCACGGGCGACGGCGTAGACTTTGCGCTGGAATTCGGGAATGCCGGAGAGGTCGAGGCTGGCAGCCGTCAGATCGTGCTTCTCGCCGTGCAAGAGGGCCTGAATATCGTCGATGGCGCGCTGGACGTCAGGTGACGGGGATGCCTCGGCTGCGGTGGGGAAACGCTTGTTGATTTGGGCACGGGTGGAAGCCTGCGATTCGGACGGAAGGCCGACGCCCACAATGCCGCTTTTGCCCCAAACAATGGCGCAGGTACCGATGGCAGTGTCGAAAAGTGAGAAGGCAGGGTCCATTTGCGGCGATATGGACCAGTTTTGGCCATATGACGCAAGGGTTTGGCTTGACGGCAGGCGCTGTGGCCGTTTGATTCCGGGAAAGCGAGGTTTCCCCCATGACTGACCGCATTTCCCTGCTCGAAAATCTGATTGCCCAGGCCAAACGTCTTGGGGCCGAAGCCGCTGACGCGGTGGTGTTTGATTCGGTGTCGTCGGATGTCTCCTACCGGATGGGCAAGCTGGAAGAAGTGGGACGTTCTGAATCGAGCGATCTGGGCTTGCGGGTCTTTATCGGCCGGCAACAGGCCTCGGTGGCGTCGACTGATATGTCGGCACGGGCTCTGGAACAACTGGCCGAGCGCGCGGTGGCCATGGCGCGGACAACGCCGGAAGATCCCTATTGCGGCTTGGCGCCACGTGAGTTGCTGGCCAAGACGTTCCGCGATCTCGATCTGGAAGACAAAAACGAGCCGTCCTCGGCGCGCCTGGTGGAGTTGGCGAAAGACTGTGAGGCGGCGGCGCGCGAAGTTCCCGGCATCACCAACAGCGAAGGCGCCAGTGCCGGCTGGGGGCGCGGGGCGGTGGCGCTGGCGACCAGCGAAGGCTTTGCCGGCGGCTATGCGACGACGAGCATGTCGGTCTCGGTCAGTGTGCTGGCCGGTGAAGGCACGCATATGGAGCGCGACTATGATTTTTCCTCAGCGCGGCACGGGGCCGATCTGGGGGACGCGCAGGCCGTGGGACGCAGTGCGGCGGAACGGACGCTGAAGCGGCTCAACGCGCGGCGGGTGAAATCGCAGGCGGTGCCAGTGATGTTTGATCCGCGGGTGAGCAACAGCATGATCGGGCATCTGGCGGGCGCGATCAACGGGGTTTCAATCGCGCGCGGAACGTCGTTTTTGAAAGAGAAGATGGGGCAGCGGATTTTTCCGGCCGGCATCCGCATCGTCGACGATCCGCACATCGTGCGCGGCGTGCGCTCGAAACCCTTTGACGGAGAAGGCGTTGCCAACGCGCAAATGAACCTGGTTGAGGACGGGGTGCTGAAGACCTGGCTGCTCGACAGTGCGGCGGCGCGGCAATTGGGGTTGACGACGACCGGGCACGCGGCGCGCGGCACCGGCGGGCCGCCCTCACCTTCGACAAGCAATCTCTATCTGGTGCCGGGAAAACTGACGCCGCAGGCGCTGATGGCCGATATTCGCCAGGGCTTCTATGTCACCGAATTGATCGGCATGGGGGTCAATGGCGTGACCGGCGACTATAGCCGCGGGGCGGCGGGGTTCTGGATCGAGGACGGGGTGCTGAGCTATCCGGTGAACGAGATTACGATTGCCGGCAATCTCAACACCATGTTCGCGGAACTGACGGCGGCCAATGATCTGATCTTCCGGTATGGCACCAACGCGCCGACGCTGCGCATCGAAGGAATGACAATTGCAGGCGATTGATGTCACCGATCTGG
>JANOFD010000482.1:0-5974 GCA_031413455.1 Rhodobiaceae bacterium | reverse complement strand
GCAGATGGGTTCGCACAAAAAGATGTGTGCATGCGGTAGCCGCTTGCGGGGGAAGTGGCTGCGCCCGCCGAAGCCCCTTGGCGAAGGAGGGCTGCAGGGGATGGGGGGACAGAGCGCGGTGTCCAGCGCCCCAGCCGCCGCTTAGTTCGCCGGCCCATAGCAAGTCTGTGGCGTATCGCTGCGCAGCGCGCATACGATCCGCCCGCCCGCCTCGGCGCCGTAAATCTTCGCCACCTGCGCCTTGAAATGGGCCCACTTGTCGCGCGTGTCGTCGATGGCCGCCGAAACCGCGCGCCCGAAATTCCCGTTGATCTTACCGCGCGCGGTCCTGGCACCGCTCGCCGTCCCATCCGCCGCAATCGTACCGGTGTCCTTGTTCAGGAAAGCGTGCTTCACCCGGTTCTTGCCAAGGAACCCCACAGCGCTCCCATAGTTGCAATAGGCTGACTCCGGCACGCCGCCAAAACACCCGCTGATCAATCCATCTGGAAAGGCCACAGGCAACCGGGGATCAAGCCACGCCGCCCGCCCGTTGCGCGCCAGGCCCGCTGGGTTCTCGGCGCGCACAGCGCCCGTGCCTGCTCGATCCGTCCAGTTGGAATGAGAGTAGAAATCCTGTGACGCATGCAGAGCAAAGCCAAAGTGCTCCAGCACCACGCACTTGGCGCCGGCAGGCTTGCCGTCAAACTTGCAGTTCATCGAAAGCGCGTCGCCCGACGGCGAAACCAAACCGGCCGCCGCGCTAACCGCATCATTGAGTTCGCGAACAAGCCAGGCCCGGCAAGTCTCAAGCGCCTTTTGCGCAGCGCTGCGCGATTGGGGATATTTATTCACCGCCAGGAAATCACCGCCGTCGCAATGCGCTTCAGGCTTCGAAATATAATCGCGCCGCGGATCATCTGGCGCCCCAACGCCACCAAACGTACCGGTTTTCCCCGCGATCAGATCAAGCGATGCAGGTTCAAACTCCGTCAAAGCCGCCCGCGTAATCCGCTCGTGCTCCCGGTTCTGTCCCAGCATGCTGATGGTGCCGAAGGCGAACGCGGCCGAAGGGAATGCCACAACGCATAGCAACGACCGTATCAACAATCTCATGAAACACCTTCCAGTTCCGCCAGCATTGTTACAGGTAGGCCACCGCCACAAATCCCGCCACGATGATCAACACGAATGCCGTCGTCACCAGCGTCAAGTGCTTCTCGATGAAATGGCGTATCGGATCACCGACAATATAAAGCAAGCCTGCGACCAGAAAGAACCGTGCGCCGCGCGTCGCCAGTGACGCCAAGCCAAATGTCAAAAGGTCGAAATGCGCTGCGCCGCTGGCAATGGTCACAAGCTTGTAGGGAATGGGTGTCAAACCTTTGATCAAGATGACCCAAAGGCCCCATTCGTTGAATTGCTCTTGGAACTGCGCAAACCCGCCTTGCAGGCCGTACAGTTCGATGACCCATTTACCGGCGGTCTCGAACAAATAATATCCGATCGCGTAGCCCAGGAACCCACCGGCGACCGATGCAATCGTGCACACCCCCGCGAACAGCCACGCCTTCGCGCGCTGCGCCAGAACCATGGGGATCAGCATGATGTCGGGCGGGATCGGAAAAAACGAGCTCTCAACGAAGGAAACCGACGCCAGCGCCCACAGCGCCTTAGGATGCCCGGAGAGCCGGATAACCCAATCATAAAGTCTGCGCAGCATTCCAAACCTCACGCGTTACCAGGGGCGATGGTTAGCCGATACGCCGCGCAGGGGCAATGTAGGGTGTTCGAAACTCACTGATCAGCGCCATGTTCGGGCGTCCCCCGCACCAGGCCCCGCAGCGAGTTCCCAAACCACACGCTCCCCGTAGCCAGATCGGCAACACGCAGCACCTGCTCAACCACTTCCTGCGGGCCGTTCTCGATCATCTCGCGCCGCAAGCAACCGTCGAGCAGTCCCGACTTTAACGGCGGAGTCAGCCACACACCATCCCGCTCGACAAAAAGCGTACTCCGGCTACCCTCAGTCAACTCCCCGCGTTCGTTGACGAACACAACCTCATCGCAGTCGCTGCCGGCCCGCGCCTGATCATAAACCTCACGTCGCGTCGTTTTGTGATAGAGCCGCCAATCAGCACTCTGCATCGGCGTTTCGCACACACGATAGCGCCAAATCCCGTCGCCCTGCGGTAGCGCAATGGCTTCGATCTCCACCTGCGTATCGCCACGCGCCCCCAACGTCAGCCGTACGCGCTGCATCCCTTCAGCACCGGCGACAGCCGCAGTCAAATGCTTGCGAAGTGACGCCGCGTTGAAACGAAAACCAAAATACCGGCTTGACCGTTCCAGACGCGACAGGTGCCGCTCCAGCAAATGAAACCCGCCTTCAGCGCTCCACCGTAGCGTTTCAAGCAGGCGGAACGGTTCGTGCGGCTCGGTCAAGAACCGTGCCTTGAGCAAGCACTCGTCGTATTCACTCGCAGCCTCACTGTCCCAGACAATGCCGCCACCCACGCCCATCTCGGCTTGATCATCGCGCACAATCAGAGTGCGTATGGCAACATTGAAGGCCATGCTGTCCCGGGCCACATAGCCAATAGCTCCGCAATAGACGCCGCGCGGGCTGTCCTCGACCTCGCGAATAATTTCCATCGCCCGGATCTTCGGTGCCCCCGTGACAGAGCCGCACGGAAACAGCGCCGGCAAAATCGTTGACAGCTTGGCACCGGGTTTCAATTGCGCTTCGATCCCCGATGTCAAAGTATGAAAGCGCGGAAACGTCTCAAGCGTGAAAAGGTCCGTGACCTCGACACTGCCAACTTTCGAAACACGTGCCAAATCGTTGCGCAACAGATCGACGATCATCAAATTCTCGGCCCGCTGCTTCTCATCAGCGGTCAACACGCGCCGCTGCAATTCATCACCTTCAATGTCAGGCGCGCGGGCGATGGTACCCTTCATCGGTCGTGCGAAGATGCGCCCCTGCTGCGCCCGGAAAAACAATTCAGGCGAGAACGATAAAATGTCCTCATCGCCGAACCGCAGGAATGCACTCGCGCCCGACCGCGCCTTTTCGCACAAAGCCATATAGGTGGCGAAACTGTCTCCGCCACTCGCAAGCTTGAGCTTCAGCGTCAGGTTGACCTGATAGACATCACCGTCACCAATCAGGCGCTTGACCTGTGCGAATTTCGCCGCGTGTTGGCCTGCACTCAAAGTGGCTTGCACCTCGCCCGAATACACCGGGCCAGTGCAGCGCTCCATCAGCCAGCGCCCCCGCCGCCGCGCATCAAACACTTCACGTTCGGCAAACAAATGAAACCGCAGCAAGGGCCGCCCGGTGTCCGGCATCAAGGCCTGCAAGCGCTTCTCGAAGACATAACCAAGCTCGTAGGCGCAATATCCAGCAGCGGTCAGACCGCGCGCAACGCCCGCTTCGATCTCAGCCAGCGCACGGGGCACCTCGTCAGCCGTTCGCGCCTCAATCTCGCCCTGAGAACCCGTCAACAGCATCGCAGGCCGGTCTGGCCAGGTGGCGTCGTCAAACAGGGCGAAGGGTGCAGTGCCGGTTTCAGTCATGAAGTCGATGGATGCTTGACAGTATAGGCCAAGGCGCCCAAATCCTGGTGAGCAGGCGGGGAGGGATGGGCCCTCGATCACGTCTTATACAATGGGGTGGGCTCATGTCGCGACCCGGTTTTTTAGCCAGCCCCTTTTTTCTGGGGTTTGATGAAATGGCGCGCCTTCTGGAACGCGCCGCAAAAAATTCCCCGGAGGCCTATCCGCCGCTGAATATTGAGGAGCCGGCCGATAACATTTTGCGTATCACCTTGGCAGTCGCAGGTTTTACGCCCGAACAGTTGTCGGTTTCGCTCTCGGATCGCGAACTCACCATCAAGGGCGAGCGTCCCCAAAGCCCCGACGGGCGTGTATTTCTGCATAAGGGAATTGCCGCCCGCGGTTTCATGCGCAGCTTCGCATTGGCCCAGGGCCTTGAAGTTCATGGGGCAACTTTGAAGAATGGTTTGTTGCAAGTCGAATTGAGGCGCGTGCCTCAAGCCTATGAAATCCGTCAGATTCCAATCACAATTGGGTGACAACCTGGCCTATTCAAAAGTGCAGGGTTAATCCCCACATAATTGCCATGAAGGGTCGCTATATCAGTTGCCACAAGCGGGACTGAAGCGGCTGCTCAAAGTGGAGTACGAACGATGCAATCGAATGAAAACGAAGTCCGCAGTCCGGGTGGCACGCCAGGCATGGATGTCTTGTCGCGGCTCATCGCCCGGAACGTGGTTTATGTGCGCGAAGTCGCCGCCGCCGATCTCAAGGGCGAGGGCATCATCCCCTTCGACGCATCTGTCCCGGCCTCGCAAAAATTCTTTGCACTCTGCACGCAAGACGGCCTCCGAGTTGCCATCCTCGACAACAGGGACCTGGCCTTCGCTGCGGCCCGCGAACACGAACTCGAACCCGTGAGCGTGCATTAGCGCGCGTTTCGCTCAATTGGAACCATCCCAACCCGTCGCGGTGGCAACTCAGATTCACCACAAAGCCACGAACGACACGAAGGCTTCACAAAGGCGGTTGAGGCGCGGCCGCCTTTGTGAGCGATCTCAAATAACTTATTCGGGCGCATAGCGCCCATGTGTCCTGCTCTTTGTGATTCACTTCGTGTCCTTCGTGGCTTTGTGGTGAATCTGTTTTGATGCACGACTCCGAATCGGCGAAACATGCTGTAGGGGGCCTAAGCCGCCTGCGTGCCAACGTCATGCTCGGTGAGCAACGCATAGATCGCAGCGCTGTCATCGGCTGCGCGTAATTTCTCGCACAGCGTTACATTGCGCAACAGCCGCGACACGCGCGCCAGCGCCTTCAGGTGATCGGCGCCGGCCTCAACCGGTGTCAGAAGCAGAAACACAAGGTCGACTGGCGCATTGTCGATGGCCTCAAAGTTGATCGCTTCGCTCAAATGCGCAAACACCCCGACGATATGATCGAGTTTTGCAATACGTCCGTGCGGTATGGCATTGCCTTGCCCGACGCCGGTGCTGCCCAGTTTCTCGCGTTCCCACAGTGTTTCGAACAAAACACCTGGCTCAAGCCCTGACAGACCCGCGGCATGAACGGCCAGGTCGTTGATCAATTTCTTCTTGGACTCAACCTTCAAGCCATGCAGGACGGCCTGGGGCGAAAGTATGTCGGATATTTTCATGACCGCGCCGTGAAGAGTTTATGAAAGAGCGGCTCAGCGCGTGGCATTGGCGGCATGGGGGTCGATCCACCCGATGTTCCCGTCCGAGCGCCTGTACACGACGTTGACTTCACCGTGCGCGCTGTTGCGAAACACCAGCGCCGGCGTCTCCATCAGATCGAGCTGCATCACCGCCTCGCCCACCGTCAATGTGCGAAGCTGCGTCGTGCTTTCCGACACAATCACGGGATTAAGCGTCTCAGGTTCTTGCTCAGGACCGTCACTGGCGAAAACCTGCTCGTGGGCAGGGCTCTGCGCGAACGCGTCGCGTGCCCCATTGTGGTGATCCTTGATGCGCCCCTTATACCGCCGCACGCGCTTGTCCATGCGCTCCATGGCGCCGTCAAAACTGGCGTAGATATCGGTTGAGCGTCCTTGCGCGTGCAAATAGAGTCCGGAAAACAAATGCACCGTGCAATCGGCACGGTACTCATGCCCGTCGCGTGAAAACGTGACGGACCCGTCAACCGGCCGTTCGAAATATTTGCCGACGGATTGCGCCATTTTCGACTGCACATAGCTGCGCAGAGAACTGCCAATATCAATCTGCTTACCAGTGATGCTGAGTTCCATATCCGTTTCGCGTCCTTGGAAAAGTTTACGGTGTCACTTGAACAGCGTCGGTCAAAAAAGCTGCGGACCATTAGCTCTGGGATTTGGCCCTGTCAACGATGGGAATCAAGGGGGCGAAGGGCCTCGGGCATGTTTAATTCCTGTTTCAACCGTTTGCGGTCGATG
>JANOFD010000481.1:0-1455 GCA_031413455.1 Rhodobiaceae bacterium | reverse complement strand
GTGGTTGTGCGGTCTGTTGTGCGATTGGCATCATAGGTGCGGTCATCGGCAAGGCCGTCGTGATCAAAGCCCTTGTACTTGCGCATGATGGCTTCGATGGCGTTCACGTCAGCATCGGGGACACGGACCGACACCAGCGTTCCGCCGGCGCGAACGCGATCAACATAAATTTTCGCGTCGTCATTATCGACGCCTGCGCCGACCAAAGCACCGATGAGGCCGCCGCCGGACGCGCCGACTGCCGCGCCTATCGCTGCGGTGGCGAGCCAGCCTACGCCCAATACCGGCCCAAGCCCCGGAATCGCGAGAAGACCCAAGCCCGCGAGAATGCCCGCGCCGCCACCAAGGACGCCGCCAATTGCTGCGCCGTCGGCTGTGCCGGATTCGGACATGTTGTTGTCGACTGTGCGATCATCGGCGCTGCGTTGAGCGGACTGTCCGTCAACCTTGTTGGTAACGATGCTGATTTCCGCATTGGGAACGCCAGCCCGCTTGAGTTCGCGTACCGCGTCGGATGCGTTTTCGCGCGCATCGAATAATCCGGTTACAGTTGTTGTCATAAGGTTATGCTCCTGTTGAGTTGTGCATTGAAATGATCGACCTTGTCGCGGCCATGCGATTTGCCGCGGATATCGCCTTCGTGCTTGGTTAAATCGCCGATGCCCGCGCGCGGTTCACCCGCCGTTGCTGGCATGTACGACTTCTTCATTTCTCCAGGCGAACACGGAATAGAACGCTTGTGGGCTCAACGAGTTCCCTGCGTTTGCGCCGAAATTTGCGTTGGCGGGACCGCAAAGTGAAACTGCAAGGAGATCGCCTTCGGTCAAAGCGGTGGGTCTTCCCTGGGAGCGCGCGCGTCCGAGCGCGTGAGGAGTTCACGCGGAGCCGCGGTGATTTGCGCTGACAGTCCGCCGCTCTCCGCGTTCTCCGCTGAAGTACCAACGGTGATATGACAGGCGGGGAGAACGAATCATGTCACCGCATTAGTTTTTTGGAAGCCCTTCCTGGGAGCGCCGGCTTCCAGCCGGCTCTTCAGTGAGGCGGAGAAGAAGAAAGAGCCGGCAGGATGCCGGCGTTCCCAAAGTGAGCGTAGCTGGTGTCTGACCCAAATTTTTCCGTAAGAGCATCGCTTCCGCGCTGCGGTCGGAAGGTGGCGCCTCTCGCGACGTGGTACGCCGCTGTTTGCAGGGGCGCTTGCGGCCGTTATTTGGCAACGCCCTGTGGCTGGAATATGAGGATGTGCTTGGACGTGACGTGTGGAGCGATGCCACAACGCCAACCGAGCGCCGGAAGGTTTTGGCGGCACTGGTTCAGGCTGGACGCTGGGTTTGGGTGTATTATGATTGGCGTCCAAACCTGCCGGATGAAGGCGACAACCATTTGATCGAACTGGCCGTGGCGGGAAATGCGGCCGCCATTATCACCCACAATTTGCGCGATGTGGCACGCGGTGAG
>JANOFD010000480.1:0-2671 GCA_031413455.1 Rhodobiaceae bacterium | reverse complement strand
GCGCGTGGTGGCCGTCGCCACGCTGGCGGCCGGCCGACCACTCTCTTCGTCGGCTTCAACAGTTCGAACGGGATCGAGGTCTTCAAGTCGACTGCGGCAGCTCCCTCGGTGATGGCAGACTTCACCGGAAACGCTGGCTGTGTTGCCGGACCACTTGCCTGCAGGGGTCTGGGGACCAGTGGCTTCGGCCTTCCCTCCAACCGACAGATCTTCGACGGGCGCGCGCTCACCTTCGGCGCGACATCGTGGCTGTACGTGGTGACCGGCAGCGGCTCAGCTGCGGTGCGGGTGTTTCGGCTCGGGGACTGACGTGTTCCACGCGAAAGGCCCGACGCTGATCGAGCTGCTGCGTCAGGCGCTCTCTTCCACCGACGCGGGCTACGATCTGCTCGCTCCGAAGTTCGAGTTCACCCCGTTTCGGACCCCCGACCTGGTGCTCGACGCAGCGGCGGCGACGCTGACCGCGCCGGTGGGCCGGGTGCTCGATCTGGCCTGCGGAACCGGCGCTGGGATGCGCGCCTTTCGGCCGCGCTGCACCGAGCTGGTGGTGGGGGTCGATCGCAGCGGCGGGATGCTGGGGGAAGCGCGCCGGCAGCTCTCCGCCGGGAAAGGCGCGCCGTTCGCGACCGTGCAGGGGGACGCCCTCTCGCTGCCGTTTCGGTGCCGCAGCCGCGATGGCGCCGACGATCTGGCGCAAGAGTCGCTTGCCAGTGCTTGGAAGGCACGCGCTTCGTTCGAGCCGGGGACGAACCTGAAGGCCTGGCTCTTTATGATCCAGCGCAATGCGTTCTACTCGGCGCACCGGCGCAAATGGCGGCAAGTCGACTGGGACGAACCGGCGATGGAACGCACCCTGGTCACGAATGCCTCGCAGCAGAGTAGTGTGGAGCTCACCGACCTGAAACGTGCAATGGCAACCTTACCCGATGAACAACGAGAGGCCCTGATCCTGGTCGGTGCAGGCGGCTTCAGCTATCTGGAAGCGTCGTCGATCTGCGGTTGTGCGGTTGGCACCATGAAAAGCCGTGTCTCGCGGGCGCGAAACGCAATCGCCGCCGTTATGGATGATGGAACCCGCCTGCCACCTTCAAGCGAAAGCGCCAGCAGCGCTTACCAAGGTATCATGAGTGAATTGGACGCCCTTTCAAGCCGAAAGGCGACTTCCGGTGGATAACGGTACACATCGTATCGAATTCAGGGAACCTCGGCGCCGTTCGAGGGTTGTGACAGGGAGCATTCTCCCTGCTCGCCTCGAGGTCACGGTCATGGTAAAAGTCATCGTCGTCAGCGCCATCGTTATCTGCGCCGCAATTCTGTTCGGATACGCCTCGGCCGCAGCAATGTCCACGGTGATCGGGCAAAGTGTCATCGCGCTCATTGTGGGATTGGTTTTGATCAGTGGCGTCGTCGAACGTCAAGCCTGACCGGCCATTTGCCTACACTTCCCCCCATGCCGCAAGCGGGTGCAGATGAGAGACTCTTGTGTCTTCCTCCGCTTGCGGGGGAAGTCCCTACGCAGCACTGCGCTGCTGCAGGGGATGGGGGAAAGCGAGCCCGCTTGCCGCATCTTTGTTCCCTGATGGAACCAAAACACACCTCGAAGCGTTAACTTCCGGACTTTGCACCGGTCGCGCATCGCGCGCACGGACGGGAAGCAGCGAGAGAGGGAATTTCATAATGGGCTACAAGTTTGGGTTGCTACCGGCCATAACGGCACTCGTCCTTTTGATGGGCGCGACAGCGTCGCAAGCAGCGACCCCGCCGAGCGGCTCTTACCGGCAAACCTGTGAGCGCATCTCGGCCAGCAGCCGAGTGCTTAAAGCCCGTTGCCTCACGCGCAATAGGACGTTTGTGCGGACCAGCCTTGCGGGCTACCGGAATTGCACGGGCGATATCGCCAATAGTAACGGCCAGCTCGTGTGTCGCGAGGTCCAGGGCGACATCACGCTTTTTGAACATCCGTTTTATCGCGGCCGCGCGCTCGCCGTCACTGCGGATGTCTCGAACCTTCCGCGCTGGTTCAATGACATGACCTCGTCAGTCCGCGTACGACGCGGCGTTTGGCAGGTGTGCAGCGATTGGGGCTACCGCGGACGTTGCGCAACCATTCAACGGGACGTCGACAACCTGAACAGAATCGGCATGAGTGACCGGATATCGTCGCTGCGCCGCGTCGCGGTTCGCCCTCCCGGCGGTGGCGGCGGTGGTCAGTATGGCCCGCCGCAGGGCAGCTATCTGCAATCCTGCCGCGACGTGTCGTTCGACGGACGTTATTTGAGCGCTGCCTGCCGTGACCGCAGCGGGCGTTATGAAGGCAGCCGACTGGATGTGCGCGACTGCGAACGCGGCGACGACATCGTCAACCGCGATGGCGAGCTTTCCTGTGAGGACCGGCGCGGCGACAACCAAGACGACGACCAAGACGACAACGGCGGTTACAACAACGGCGGTTACAACAACGGCGGCAACACGCGCCTGCCCCGTGGCTCCTACCAACAGAGCTGCCGTAACGCGACGGTCGACCGCGACGTGCTGCGCGCGGAATGCCAGGACCGCAACGGCAACTGGCGGCGCAGTACGCTGAATGTCGACAATTGCCGATCCGACATTGCCAACGACAACGGCGAGTTGAGGTGCGCCGGCGCAAATCCACCGCCTCCGCCGCCACCAC
>JANOFD010000479.1:0-3441 GCA_031413455.1 Rhodobiaceae bacterium | reverse complement strand
TGGCACTTGAAGATTGCGTGCTTGCATCGATCACGCCGCAGTCTTTCAAGGACCTGATCGAACAACATCCCAAGGTCAGCTTCGTGGTGATGGAAAAGCTTGTGCGTATCGTGCGCACCAGTGACGACCGGATCATGGACCTGGCAACGCTGTCGGCCTATCAGCGCGTTTATTCCGAACTCTTGAAGCTGATCAAGCCGGATCCGGTGCGCACGGATTCGTGGCTGATCTATCCCCTGCCCACCCAGGCGCAGATTGCGGCGCAAGCCTCAACCACGCGCGAGACGGTGGCGCGCGTGCTGTCACATCTGTCGAGCGACGGCGTGGCCGAACGCAAGTCGAAAACGCTTTACGTACGTCAGGTCGAACGGCTGCGGCAGCTGTGCGAGAAGGCCACGCAGCAGACGGCAAAAGCCGACGAGCATTGAGCCGACGCACAACTCAGTGGCATCAGGTGGTTGGTCATTCGATGCTTTCGAAGAACCCGGCAACGATTTGATTGAACCGTTCAGGGCGTTCGAAATAGGCGGAGTGGCCCGCATCTTCAATGTGCGCCACCCTCGCGCCCGGCGTCACGCGGGCAAGTGCATCTGCGGCGAAGGGCGGGATGACGATGTCCTCATCGCCAGAGATGAAGAGGACCGGGCAATTGATCTTCTTGAGGTCTTGGGGCGGGCGCGTTCGGGCCGCCATCAGCTTGCCACCGAGCGTGCCCTTGTCGAGGCTGGCGTTTTGATCGTCGATGTGGCGGTAGAGCAGATGTTGCGCCGGTTGTTCGTGGGCCATGCGTTCTCCGGCGGCCGGGTGAATACCGCGCGCGAAAAGTCCCGGCATTTTCGAGAACTCGCTTTGCAACCACGGACCAAGGCGCGAGCGTTCGGGTTCGCCGATTTGCTGCGGGTTGATGGTGCCGGTCGTGCCGGCAAGGACGAGGGCTTTCAGTTCGCGGGGCTGGGTGAGCGCGTATTCGATTGCAGTCCAGCCGCCCATTGATTGGGCCACGACGCGCACATCGTCGAGTTCGAGATGGGCGATGAGTGCAGCGAGGTCGGCGGCGTAGTCCTTCGGGTCCGGCCCGCCTGCAATAGTAGACGAAGGTGCGAAGCCGCGATGGGCGAAGGTCACGCATGAATAGCGCGGGGCGAAGTGGGCCACTTGTTGGAACCACGAAAGGTGATTGCCGCCCAGTCCGTGCGCGAAGACAATGGCCGGACCTGTGCCGGTGACTTCGTAATGGATTTTGCAGTCGGAGCGATCAAGTGTGCCTAAGGTGCGCAACATTTCCGTCATGCCCAAGCCGCCAACACGGCGCGGGCTGTCTCGCGGTGGAAGCGCGCAAGTCCGGCAGTCGAAACTGTTGCGCCTTCGATGAAAAGTACGATGATGATCTTTGCGCCGTTCTTGTGGGTCGCAAGGCCTGCATCGTTGAAGGCGGCGGTGGTGCCGTTGATGGTGCGGCTTTGGCCACCGCGGTGGGCAAAGGTCCAGCCCGGCAGCATGCCGCCGTTGAGACGATCTTCTCCGGTTTTGGTGCGACGCATGAGATCGAGCACAAAGGTCACGTGGCGCAGTTCGAGCAAATGGCCGCTCATCAGTTTGAAGAGCAGCGATGCTATGCCCCGCGGGCTCGCGGTGTCGCGGGCGTCGCGGAGAAAGAGTTCGAGCGCTTTCTTCTGTTTGCCGGGATCCTGGGACTGAATGGCTGTTTCGAATTCAAATTGGTTTGCGTAGGCAGGGTCCGGCGTGAGGCCGACGGCTTGCGGTTGAAGTTCGCGTTCGTAGCGATCGATGCGCACGCCTTCGATGCCGATGGCGTTGATGACGGACTGAATCTTTGCCGGGCCGCCGCTGAGCTTCAGCAACGCATCGGTTGCCGTGTTGTCGCTGTTGAGCAGTACATGATCGATCAATTGACTTGCAGTAAATTGCGTTGGCTTTGCGCGAAGTTTTTCTGCAAGCGGTGAGCGGCCAGGCGAGATGTCGGCTGCGGTAAGAATTACTTTTTTGTCCATGCTGGCATCACCGTCCTGGACCATTTGCAAGTAAGCAACAGCGATTGGCAACTTGCAGACACTTTGCATAGGGAACAATTCGCCACCGCGTATGAAGGCCGTACGCCCCTTGGACAGATCGACGGCTGCGAAACCTATTTTGGCGAGGCCCGCTTTGCTGGCGAGGGCCGATATTTTTGTTTCGAGCGCGGTGTCGGGGGTGCCCAGATTGGCGACGTCCTGTGCGTTCGCGCCAACGGTGCCGGCGGCGAGCGACGATTGGGGTGCAAGTGCCAATGCGGCTGATGCTGCGAGAAATTCGCGCCTGCAAAGTTTCAATGTCACGGTCGATGGCTCCTCAGATCCGCCTTTTAGCGCAACGCTTTTTCCGGCGGGGTGTATTCGCGCTTCTGGGCATGGGCGACGGCTTCGTAGGTTAAAGCACCCCGGTGAATGTTCAGGCCCGCCAAGAGATGCGCGTTGTCCTTGCAGGCTTTGGCGTAACCCTTGTCGGCAAGTGTCAGCGTGAACGGAAGGGTTGCGTTGTTGAGCGCAAAGGTGGATGTGCGGGCTACGGCGCCCGGCATGTTGGCGACGCAATAATGGACGACGTCGCCAACCCTGTAGGTGGGCTGGGCGTGCGTTGTGGCGTGCGACGTTTCGGAGCACCCGCCCTGGTCGATGGCGACATCGACGATGACCGAGCCCTTCTTCATCCGCTTGACCATCGATTCCGTAATCAGTTTCGGAGCGGCGGCCCCTGGCAGCAACACAGCTCCGATCACGAGGTCGGCGCTGAGGACCTGCTCTTCGATGGCGTCGATGGTCGAATAGATCGTGTTGAGCATGGCGCCGAATTGCTGATCGAGTTCGGCCAGGCGCGGCAGGCTTCTGTCGATGACGGTGACGTGCGCCTCGAGGCCCATCGCCATGCGCGCGGCGTTGGCACCAACCACGCCGCCGCCGATGATGACGACTTTCGCCGCGGGAACTCCGGGGACACCGCCGAGCAACATGCCGCGACCGCCCTGCTCCATCTCGAGGCAATGCGCACCGGCCTGGATCGACATGCGGCCGGCGACTTCGGACATGGGGGCGAGCAACGGCAAGCCGCCGCGCGCGTCGGTGACAGTTTCGTAGGCGATGGCGACGCAGTCGGATTTGAGCAGACCCTCAGTTTGTTCCGGATCGGGCGCGAGGTGGAGATAGGTGAACAGCAACTGCCCGGAACGCAGCATTTTGATTTCGGCGGGTTGCGGTTCCTTGACCTTGACGATCATCTCTGCCTTGGAGAAAACGTCTGCGGCGGTGGCTAACAAAGACGCGGAGATTCCCGCCATCTGCGACATCCATCAACCATACATGGACTTCGCCTCTAAAAAGATCGGTGCCGCGCCCAGACAGTTCAAAGACTATCGCAAGCTGATTGAGCTGAAAGACCTCGACGCGA
>JANOFD010000478.1:0-4079 GCA_031413455.1 Rhodobiaceae bacterium | reverse complement strand
ATGCTGACCTTCATGGACAAGGAAACTTTCGACCAGATCGAAATCTCCAAAGACTTTGTCGGCGAGCGCGCGGCGTTTTTGTCGGACGGCATGGATGTCAAGGTCGAGAGCTATGAGGGCAAGCCGATCAGCATCAAGCTGCCGGTCCAGGTTTTGCAAACCGTGGTCGAGACCGATCCCGCCGTCAAAGGACAAACTGCGGCGCCGTCCTACAAGCCTGCAATGCTGGACAATGGCCTGAAAGTAATGGTGCCCCCGTTTATTGACGTGGGCTCCAGGATTATCGTTTCAACCGACGACGTGCTTTACGTCAAGCGAGCGGAATAACCGGACCCCTTATGGCTATCAACACGCCGCTGATGAATGTGATGACTGCGGCCGCGCGCAAAGCGGGCAAAGCGATCGTGCGCGACTTTGGCGAGCTGGAGAATTTGCAGATCCTGCGCAAGGGACTGTCGGATTTCGTCACCAAAGCCGACCTCAAATCCGAGCGGATACTGAAAGAGGAACTGTCGCGGACGCGGCCGCATTATTGTTTTGTGATGGAAGAATCCGGTATCATCGAAGGGCCGGACAAATCGCATCGCTGGTATATTGATCCGCTCGACGGGACGACGAACTTCATGCACGGTGTGCCACATTGCGCGATCTCGATCGGGCTTGAGCGCGACGGGCATATGGTTGCCGGCGTCGTGTTCAATCCGATCACCGATGATATGTACACGGCCGAAAAAGGCCAAGGCGCATGGCATAATGACCGGCGCTTGCGGGTGTCGGCGCGGCGTGAACTGGGTGACTCTCTCATTGCCACAGGCATTCCGCATCAGGGCCGTCCGGGACAGGAAGAGTTTCTGAGCGAGCTTGGCACGGTGATGAAAGATGTGGCTGGCGTGCGCCGGTTTGGTGCTGCGGCGCTTGATCTGGCGTGGGTTGCGGCCGGGCGCTACGACGCGTTCTGGGAGCGGGCCCTGGCGCCGTGGGATGTTGCGGCCGGCACCGTGCTGGTGCGCGAGGCCGGCGGGTTGGTTAGCGATCTTGCCAGCGGGCAGGACATGCTTACCAATGGCCATATTCTGGCTTCAAATGCCAATCTTCACGGGCCGTTGCTTAAAATTTTGAAAGGCACACGCTGAACCGCGTGAAGTTAGTCCCGGTTTCGAGTAGTGTCGGCGTCATGCGAGTCAGTTTAGTTCTTGTGTTGGCGTTCACAGCGTGTGGGATTTCTCACGCGAAGGACAATCCCGAACCGGTGGCAGACGGCGACGGCGTCACGGTGAATATGGACGCGTTGACTGACGAGGCCCCTCTGCCGGAGCCGGACCAGTCAAAACTAGCTGTGAGGCCACTGGCGAAGCCGGAGATGCCGGTCCCTCTGGCAACGGTACCCTTACCTCGCCCCAAACCGGTCACGGAGTTTTCGCCCGCAGTTTCTGCCGTCGTGCCGGTGACACAAGCACCATTGCCCGTGGCCAAGGCCCCGGCGAAGGCCGAGGTGCCGGTGACCATTGTCGAGAATTTTCCAGTTGAGATGACAGGCGCCGCCACCGATCCTTTTGCCTCGACCAAGCCGTTCAACCCGGTGGCTGGATTTTCGGTGCTGAGCCGCATCCGGTTTTCGAGCGGTTTGAGCCGGATGCCAAGTGCTGCCTATGCAATTCTTGATGTCGTAGCGCTGCGTTTGCTGGCGTCGCAGGAACGCGTACGCCTGGCGGCGTTTAGCGGCAAGACCGGTGATATGTCGAGCGCCTCGCATCGCCTTTCGCTCGAACGCGCGCGGGTTGTGCGTGAATATCTGGTGTCGAAGGGCGTGGCGATGGACCGGGTCGATGTGCTGCCGTTTGGCGGCGCCACTGATGGGATAAATGATCGGGTCGACGTGCTGGCGAGCGGGACTTAGTTCAGTGCGCAATTGAGAAAGTGCGGTTCGAAGACTGAGCCGATGATCAGGCGGCCTTCGTCATGGACGGCGACTGAGCTGCCGGAGAGTTCTTCGCCAGCGTTCATGTAGATCGTTTCGTACGCGGTGGAATTGCCGGCGGGCGTTACTTTGACGACGGCCGAGGGCGAGTGTTTCGTGGCGTCCTGCGCGTGGGCCAGGAAATCGAGCAAATGCGGATGGGCCCCGATCCAAAGCATTCCTTGGCCGTCGACGTCGATGTTGTCGAGACCCATGGGGATGAAGAGATCGTGGATATGGGCGAGTTCGCCGGTGGTCGCATTGCGGCGAAAGGTCGAGAGATTGCGGCCGGTGGTTTCGGCCACATAGATCTCCGAGGCTTCGGCGTTGCGGTTGATGCCGTTGGCGTAGTTGAAGCCGGTGGCGGCGATCTTCGCCGCCTTTCCGTCGAAATAGACGACGTTTGCGCGCGGCAGAAGGAGCCAAGTCTCCAGGAATTTGCCGAGGCCGGTCAACGAGCCGTGGTCGTTCGTCGCGTAGAACGTGTCGGTGCTGACAAGCGTCACGTCGTTCAGCGAATGCATCATTGGGTCGCGGATGGTCCGGCGCAGCGTCAACTTCACGAAGGGCTCACGCTCGCCGTTGTAGTCAACGTCGAACAGCATGACTTCATCGCCGGTTGGCGTGTGATTGACTACGGCGAGCGTGCCGGGGAACTCATCCGATGGCAGGTAGCTGATTCCGTGCGGGTGGAACGGCGTTCTGATGCCGGACGTCAGCGAAAAAGGCTTCGCTTGGGTGTTGAAATTCGCGGCGTAGATTGCGCCCTGCTTGTACACGGAGCCTTTGGGCGTATTTTCAGGACGGCCATCCTGCGACGAGACGAAGAGGTATCCCGTGTAGCGATCAGCTTCTATGTCTTCGGCGCCAATCACCCCGGTCACGGCTTGGCATTTGCCCGCGAAGGATGAGGCAACGGCGGTGAAATATCCGCTGGTGTTCAGCGCGCGGTAGAGGAGCGCGCCGCCGAGCACGAGGAGCAAAACGAACACAAGTCCCAAGATTCGAAATATCCGCCCCATCACCCTGCCCTCGCGCTACTCCGCCGCCATTCCGGCAAACTGCAGCTTTGCCAGGCGGGCGTAGAGGCCGCCGCCTGAGGCGAGCTCGTTATGCGTACCTTCGGCAACAATGCCGCCTTGATCCATGACGATGATGCGATCGGCGCGCTGAACCGTTGCCAAGCGGTGAGCGATGACAATGGTGGTCTTTTTATGCATCAGGGTATCAAGGGCTTTTTGCACCAGGCGCTCGCTTTCGGCATCGAGTGCGCTGGTCGCTTCGTCGAGCAACAGGATCGGCGCATCACGCAAGAAGGCGCGGGCGATGGCCAGACGCTGCCTTTGGCCGCCCGACAGCGTCACACCCCGTTCGCCCAGATGGGTGTGATAGGCCTGCGGGAGCTTCACCAGGAACTCATCGGCCTGAGCGGCTTGGGCGGCTGCGTGGATCTCATCCTCGCTGGCACCAGGGCGGCCATAGCGAATGTTCTCGAAGGCCGTGTCGCCGAAGATGACGGTGTCCTGGGGCACCAGGGCGAGCCGGGTGCGCAGCTCGGTGGCTGAGGTCTGGGTGATGTCGATGCCATCGACAAAGATTTTGCCGCTTTGAATGTCGAAGAAGCGTTGGAGCAGTTGGAATACAGTCGTCTTGCCGGCCCCCGACGGGCCCACCAGGGCTACGGTCTCGCCCGGTCTTATGTTGAGCGAGAAGTTTCGCAGTGCCGACACCCCCGGGCGCATCGGGTATTCAAAAGTCACGTTCTCGAATTTCACGGAACCGCGTGGCGTTGGCATTGCAACAGGCTTGGCCACCGTTTTGATTTGCGGCTCGGTCGAGAGCAGTTCGACGATGCGCTCAATGGCACCGGCAGCTTGCTGCACTTCACCCCAGACTTCGGAGAGTGCGCCCAGGCCCGATGCCACAATCACCGCGTAGAGAATAAAGGCGCTGAGCTCGCCGCTGCTCATGGTGCCGGCCAGCACGGCTTGTGCGCCCATCCACAAGATGCCGACAATGCTGGTGAAGACGAGCACGATGACGAGCGCCGTCATCAATGATCGGGCCCGCACGCGTTTGAGAGCTGTTGCAAATGTTGCTTCGACCGCCGTGCTGAAACGGG
>JANOFD010000477.1:0-2848 GCA_031413455.1 Rhodobiaceae bacterium | reverse complement strand
GTGAATGTCAATGGTGGCGCAATTGCTATCGGCCATCCCATCGGCGCTTCCGGCGGGCGTGTACTTGTGACGTTGCTCTACGAGATGCAAAAAAGGAATGCCAAGAAGGGCCTGGCCACATTGTGTATCGGCGGCGGTATGGGCATTGCCTTGTGTGTCGAGCGCTGAGTCTGAAACATCACTTCAGGAGGATCAAATGTCGCGAGTTGCTGTAGTTACAGGTGGTACACGCGGAATCGGAGAGGCGATTTCTGTGTCGCTCAAACGGGCCGGTTACAATGTTGCTGCGATATATGCAGGCAATGACGAGCGTGCGAAGGCTTTCGCCGACAAGCAAGGCATCTTGACGTTTAAGTGGGACGTCGCGAATTATGATCAATGCATGAAGGGCATCGGTGAAGTTGTTGCAAGGCTTGGACCGGTTGACGTGCTGGTCAACAACGCGGGCATTACTCGCGATTCGACACTTAAAAAGCAGTCGCGGGCCCAATGGGACGAGGTTTTGGATACCAATCTCGGCGGGTGTTTCAACATGTGTAAGGCAGTTTGGGATGGCATGCTTGAGCGGGGGTTTGGCCGCATCGTCAATATTGGATCTATCAACGGGCAAGCGGGCCAATACGGTCAGGTGAATTACGCGGCAGCCAAGTCCGGGATCCACGGCTTCACAAAGGCCCTGGCGCAAGAAGGCGCGTCGAAGGGGATCACGGTCAATGCTATCGCCCCTGGCTATATGGATACGGACATGGTTGCGGCCGTTCCAGCAAACGTGCTCGAGAAAATCGTAGCAAAAATTCCTGTCGGACGTTTGGGCAAGGCCGAGGAAATCGCGCGCGGGGTCCTGTTTCTGGTCGCAGATGAAGGCGGGTTCGTAACGGGCTCCACGATGTCGATCAACGGCGGCCAGCATATGTATTGAGGCTATCGCTCTCGTCTGAGAGTAAGCGACGGGCAGTTTGAATTGCCCGCAGCTTTGGCGTGGCAAGAATGTACCAGCCGGATCACATTTGAGAGCGGTTCATAATGAACCCGCTGTCAGCCAGCCCGCGATTAACTCTATGCGCAGATAAGGCCACGCGAACCACATTGTTGCCATCTTCGCGGGTAATAGAAGTCTCCTTGGGCATACAGGTGAGGATTTTGCAGGGGGCACGAAAAAGGCCGGGGCCTGTACCGTGGTCTGTTTGGAGTATGAAGGTTGCGATTGTTTGGGCGCTCGTTGATCATTTTTTGTGCCGTGCTGGCGAGTACAGGCGCGATGATTGCGAACGCGTTTGATCGCGAATTACCCGTGGTCGCGCATTACAGTTCCGAGTATGCGCGAGTGGCGTTTGTTTTGGACCGATCAGGGGAGCTTCCAAAACTCAAGTTCGACGGCAATGAAGAGATATTGGCTCTGCACTGGGCGCCTGCTGCGGGCGGCGACCGTTTGCTCAAGCGCGACGATGATATGGTCGTTCTTCGCATCTCGGGATTAGGGGGGGTGACGCTTTTCACTTCAGAGTTCCCAGGTGGTACGCCGGTGGGACCTGATCGGCGGACTGTCTACCCGCTGGTCCAGACGATACCTGCGATAGGCGCAGTGCAAGAGGTCGCTGGGCGCATTATGTCAGTTGCACGAGCAGAAACCGGTCAAGAAATAATCTTTGAGGCAAATTGGGATCAAGCCGCGAGAGACCCTGCCGTGCGGGGACTGCTGTATGACTCCATTCGAAATACCGGCAGCGCGCTGATCAATTGGATCAGGCTGGGACCTGGCCGCCGTGCTGCAGGCGTAAGTCTACGTCGGGCACGCTTTATGCTTGGCTCAGGGCCGGGAGCCCATCGGCAGGGCGACGTGTTCATCATTACATTTGGTACGGGACAAGGCATGAGGGGCAGGCCCTCTTCATATGTGATTTTCCGGCAGCTCGCGCAGTTCGGGCGTTAAGCCCGAACACGCGCTCAGAATTCGTCTTTCCGGCGGCGTATTTCTGCGAAGACCGTGACATCGTCTGCGTTGTCCATGCCGAGTGACTTGCGCAGTTCTTTGCTGGATGGTCGCAAGAACGGATTGGTTTCGCGTTCGATGCCAATCGTCGATGGGATCGTTGGCAGGCCTTGCTTTCGTAGGTTGTCAACTTCGATCATACGCTTTTGCAGTGCTTCATTGTTTGGTTCCAGGGTCAGGGCAAACCGGCCATTGGACTGGGTGTATTCGTGGCCGCAAAATACGCGGGTTTCGGCGGGCAATTTTGCCAATTTGGAGAGGCTTTCCCACATCTGCGCGGGGGTTCCTTCAAAAAGGCGGCCGCAGCCCATGGCGAACATAGTGTCACCGGTAAACACCGCTTTGTCGGCTTCAAACCAAAACGCGATGTGACCGCGCGTGTGTGCGGGAATGTTAAAGATACGCACGATCTTCACACCCAACGCCAGCAATTCACCTTCGCCCACGCCGGTATCTATTCCGGGGATCCGGTCAGCGTCAGCTTTTGGTCCAATGATGCGAGCGCCCGTCTTTTCCTTAAGTTCAAGGTTGCCGCCGGTGTGATCGAAATGGTGATGGGTGTTCAATACGTGAGTGAGCTTGAGATTGTGCTTGGCGAGCGCTGCAAGAATTGGCACAGCTTCCGATGGATCAACGACAGCGACTGTTCGCGTGGTTGGTTCATGGACCAAGTATGCATAGTTATCGTTGCCGCCTATCCCGGCCGGCCTGACGACATCCCTGGATGTGGCACGTCGTCGACGACATATGAAGAGGTTCAGCAGTACGTCGCGTTCTTTTGCGGCGTCGGCGACTTCATGGTCTACGACGACAGCGACGACGGGTTGCTGGCCCAACTCGCGCGCGACTACGGCCCGG
>JANOFD010000476.1:0-6328 GCA_031413455.1 Rhodobiaceae bacterium | reverse complement strand
GCAAGTTGCAAAAGGCCGCAAGCTCGACGATCTCATGTATGAGGCCTTCGCCACCGTTCGCGAAGCCGCCAAACGCTCGCTCGGCCAGCGCCATTTCGACGTCCAGCTGATCGGCGGCATGGTCCTTAACGCGGGCTGCATCGCCGAAATGAAAACCGGCGAAGGTAAAACGCTGGTCGCAACCCTGCCCGTCTACCTCAACGCCCTGTCCAACAAGGGCGTCCACGTCGTTACCGTCAACGACTATCTCGCCAAACGTGACGCTGAGTGGATGGGCCAGGTCTATCGCTTCCTGGGGCTGAAAGTCGGCTGCATCGTCCACGGACTGAACGACACCCAGCGCCGCGAACAATACGCCGCCGACGTCACCTACGGAACCAACAACGAATACGGCTTCGACTATCTGCGCGACAACATGAAATACACCACAGCGCAAATGGTTCAGCGCGGCCACAATTTCGCCATCGTCGACGAAGTCGACTCGATTTTGATCGACGAAGCGCGCACCCCTCTCATCATTTCCGGTCCCACCGAAGACCACTCAAATCTTTACAAGATCATCGACGCCTTCATGCCCGAGCTCCTGGCCGAGCATTTCGAACTTGAAGAAAAACACCGCACCGTCACGCTGACCGAAGAAGGCAACGAGGCTGTCGAAAGCTGGTTGTCAAAAAACGGCATCATGGGCGAAGGCGGCCTCTACGACATCGCCAACGTCTCCTACGTCCATCACGTCAACCAGGCCCTGCGTGCCCACAAACTCTTCCAGAAAGACCGCGACTACATCGTCAAGGACAACAAGGTTGTCATCATCGACGAATTCACCGGCCGCATGATGGAGGGCAGGCGTTATTCCGAAGGCCTGCACCAAGCGCTCGAAGCCAAGGAAAGCGTCGCCATCCAGCCCGAAAACGTCACCCTGGCATCGATCACCTTCCAGAATTTCTTCAGGCTCTACGGCAAGCTTGCCGGCATGACGGGCACCGCTTCGACCGAAGCCAACGAATTTATGGAAATCTACAATCTCGATGTCATCGAGATTCCGACCAATGTTCAGGTCGGCCGCGTCGACGACGACGACGAAATCTACCGCACCATCGAAGAAAAAAACGAAGCCATCATCGAAACCATCAAGGACTGCGCCCAGCGTGGCCAACCGGTCCTGGTCGGCACGGTATCGATTGAAAAGTCCGAAAGCCTGGCCGCCATCCTCAAGAAACAGAAGATCAAGCACAACGTCCTGAACGCCCGCTACCACGAGATGGAAGCCCAGATCATCTCGCAGGCAGGCGTCCCCGGAACAGTGACGATCGCGACCAACATGGCCGGCCGTGGCACCGACATCCAGCTCGGCGGCAACGCCGACATGCGCATCGCGGTCGAAACCATCGGCATCGAGGACGAAGGCGAAAAGAAAAAAATCGCCGAACGCATTCGCGCCGAAATCGCGGTAGCCAGACAGAAAGTGCTCGACGCCGGTGGTCTCTACGTTCTGGGCACCGAGCGTCATGAAAGCCGGCGCATCGACAACCAGCTGCGCGGCCGCTCCGGCCGTCAGGGCGATCCCGGCCATTCGAAATTCTACCTCAGCCTGCACGACGATTTGATGCGCATCTTCGGCCAGGACAAGCTCGACGGCATGTTGCAACGTCTGGGCCTCAAGCACGGTGAAGCCATATCGCACGGCATGGTCAACGCCGCCGTGGCCAAATCGCAGCAGCGTGTCGAAGCCCGCAACTTCGACATCCGCAAAAATCTGCTGAAATTCGACAACGTCATGAATGACCAGCGCAAGACCATCTTCGAGCAGCGCCTGGAATTCATCGGCGCCGAAAGCGTCCATGAAACAATCTTGGGCATGCGCCAGCAATTGATCGAAGATCTCGTCAAACGCTATGTCCCCGAAAACTCTTACGCCGAACAGTGGAAAACCGCCGACCTCGAAACCGACGTCTCAGAATTTTTCGGCATGAACCTGCCCATCGTCCAATGGGGCAAGGAAGAAGGCATCGCCGAAGAAGAACTGACCGAGCGTATCACCAAGGCCGCCAACACGCGCAGCAATGAACGCATGCAGGCAGCCCCGCCCGACGTCGTCAGTCAGATCGAACGTGCCATCCTGCTGCAAACTATCGACCACGAATGGCGCGAGCATCTTGTGACCTTGGATCATTTGCGCCACACGATCGGCTTGCGCGGTTACGGCCAGCGCGACCCGCTCAACGAGTACAAGACAGAGGCCTTCCTTCTGTTTGAAGGACTGCTCGCCCGCATCCGCCAGCAGATCACGCGTCAGCTCATGCACGTACAATTGCAGATGGAAGCCCCGCCAGACCTCGACGAAAGTGCGCTGCCGCAAATGCGCGCCACCCACATCAATCCCGATACCGGTGAGAACGAATTCGACGACGAACCGGTGTTGGGCAGACCGATGACCAACACGCCGCGCCTGGCCGGACGACCAATCCCCGTCAACCCGAACGATCCTGCAACGTGGGGCAAAGTCCAGCGCAACGCCCCCTGCCCCTGCGGCTCAGGAAAGAAGTTCAAACAATGTCATGGAGCGATTTGAACGAATTGAAACCAAGCGGCGCTCACCGCGGCCGGTCCCCTTCCATCGTCACGCGATGCATTTCGCGGCGATGACCGTGATAGTCGTTGAGAGCATAATGCTGCGTACATCGATTGTCCCAGAACGCAACCGACCCCATCGCCCAGACAAAGCGGCAGGTGAACTCCGGCTTGGCGCAATGCTCATAAAGCCAGCGCAGCAACGGCCGGCTCTCATCCTTCGTCCACCCTTCAAAACGCTGCGTAAAGCCTACATTCACATAAAGCGCCTTGCGGCCAGTTTCGGGATGGGTGCGCACCACCGGATGAACGGTTTCCGCCTTCGCATCTTCCGAGGTCGCAGGTTTCATGCTCCGCTGGGCATTGTGCCGGTTGGCCTCGCTCAAACCGTCCACACCATACTGCGCATTGGCCGAATGCACGGCGTTCAGCGCTTCGACCGTTCGCTTCAGGCCCGGCGAAAGCGCCTCAAACGCCAGGTACTGATTGGCAAACATCGTGTCCCCGCCAACCGGTGGCACGTCAATCGCGTAGAGGATGGACCCCAGCGGCGGCTTCTCCATGAATGTCATGTCGGAATGCCAGCCACCGCCAAAATTCACCCGGTCCTCTTTCTCTTTGAACACGCGCATCACCTCCGGATGACCGGGAACCGATGGCCCATAGGGGTGAATGCTGATTGCCCCAAACTGCCTCGCCAGGACGAGTTGCTGGTCCGGCGTCATGGCCTGATTGCGAAAGAAGATAACGCAGTGATCTAGCAAGGCCTGGCGCACATCGGCCAGCACGGCCCCGTCCAGATTGCGCGACAGATCCACACCGGAAATCTCGGCGCCCAAAGCGCCCGATACTCGCTTGATCGATATCATTCATCAAGGCTAGACGGCGCCACACCACCTTGCAAGCTACAAGCGGCGCCCCTCCCCGCCGCCGCAACGCCCCCCTTTCCGCGCGAATCAGACAAAAGGTTCAAGCATTGTCGCGCAGTGATCAAAACTACTGGAACCTACCGAACTCCCCAGCGTTCCCAATCTGGTACGTAAACATATCGGAGGTAAATCATGTTCAGAACCAGCTTAAAGGCAGCGACGATCCTCGCCGCACTCAGCTTGGCGGCGTGCGGAACAACACCGGGCGAGCGCGGATTGACGGGTGCCGCCATCGGAGCTGCGGCAGGTGCTGTCGTCGGTGGCGTCGCGGGTGGTAACGTGGGGACCGGTGCAGTCGTCGGCGGTGTGGTCGGAGGCGTTATCGGCGCGACCACAACAAAGGACGAGATCGATATCGGCGATCCGCCCTGGAAAAAGAGTTGCCTGGAGCGCCAACGCAAAGGCGAACGCATCGACTGCAGCAAGCGGCCAAGATAGTACACTCGCCGCGCCACTTGCATGCGGCGGATTTCTCCGCTTCACTCGCCCTCCAAAACAAGGAGGGCGAGCGGTGTCGGCCATACCATTCAAAATCGAAATCCCGAACTCCACGATCAACAAGATCATGGAGCGCGTGCGCGTCTTCGAATGGCCCGACGCGCCGGAGGGCGGCGGCTGGACTTATGGCACCGAGCTTTCGACGATGAAGGAAATCGTCGAGTACTGGCTGCACGGCTACGACTGGTATCGCGAGCAGGAGGCGATGAACCGTCTGCCGCATTTCAAGGCGCGGGTGCGCGATCTCGACATTCATTTCATTCACTTGCGTTCGAATGCGCCAAAGCGCCGGCCGTTGATCATCACGCACGGCTGGCCGGGCTCGTTCGTCGAATTCATGAATGTGATGGAGCCGCTCGCCTATCCCGAAAAACATGCCGGCAGCGCCAACGATGCCTTTGATGTGATCATCCCTTCGCTGCCCGGTTACGGGTTCTCCGGCAAACCGAACAAGCCCATCAGCCCACGCACAGTGGCTGGCTACCTCGATGAATTGATGACAAAGAATTTGGGCTACTCGAACTACATCGCTCAGGGCGGCGACTGGGGCTCTGTCGTCTCGGGCTGGTTGGCCTATGAGGGTAAGGGCTGCCGCGCCGCGCACCTCAACATGTTCGGTTGGCGATCGCCTGGTGTCACTGCTGAATCCGCCGAAGAAAAGCAGGCTGAGAAACACGCCGAAATGCTCTTCAACATGGAAGGCGCCTATTTCCGGCAGCAATCAACAAAGCCACTTACCCTGTCTTACGCCTTGATGGACTCGCCAGTCGGCACCGCAGCCTGGATCATCGAAAAATTCAAAGGCTGGTCCGATCTCGACAATGGCAAACTTGAATCCATCTACACAAAGGATCAGTTGCTGACCAATGTGATGATCTATCTGGTCACACGCACCTTCGGCACGTCGACATGGCTTTACCGCGGACTTTTCGAAGACACGAGCGGAGCACCCCTACCGCCAAAATCCAGGATCGAAAAACCTGTTGGCATCGCGCGCGTCCCAACCGATCTCATCCCGTTCCCACCACGCTCACTGGTCGAACGCCACATGAATGTCGTACGCTGGACCGAATTCAAACGCGGCGGCCACTTCGCCGCCATGGAACGCCCTCAGGATTTCATCGAAGACGTACGCGCCTTCGGAAGAGATCTCGATGCAAGCTGAGAAAAAACCGTTTCAAGTTTCCGTCACTCAAGCCGAACTCGAAGATCTCAAATCCCGCCTCACCAACGTGCGCTGGCCAAACGAACCCTCGGGCAACGAAGCTTGGGACTGGGGCACAAACCTGTCTTACATGAAGCGCCTCATTTCCTATTGGCGCGACGAGTTCGATTGGCGCAAGGCGGAAATCGAACTGAACCGCTTCCCGCAGTTCACGATCGACCTGCCTGCCGGCGACGAAACCCACACCATCCACTTCATCCACGAAAAGGGCTCGGGCAAAAATCCTCTGCCGCTGATCCTCACCCACGGCTGGCCGTCAACCTATCGCGAGTTTCTTGACGTCGTCGAGCCGCTCGCTCATCCCGAACGCTTCGGCGGCAATGCCGAAGACGGCATGGACATCATCGTGCCCTCCCTCATCGGCTATGGTTTTTCCTCCAAACCAAAATCACCGGTCGGCCCCGCCAAAATTGCTGCGCTCTGGCACCGCTTGATGCACGACGGGCTTGGATACAAACGCTACGCAGCGCAGGCCGGTGACTGGGGCAGCTTCGTCACTTCGCGCCTGGCACTTCAACACCCTGAAAGCGTTGTCGCGATCCATCTCACCATGCTGCCACTGCGGCCAAATTTGAAACACGAGTCTCAACCACCGGTCACTGCGGAGGAAGCGGACTGGATTCCAAAGATGAAGGCCTGGTGGGCGAAAGAAGAAGGCTATCGTTCGATTCAATCGACAAAACCAATGGCGCTGGCGTTTGGTTTGATGGATTCACCCGTCGGCCTCGCAGGCTGGTTCGCCGACAAATACTGGCGCCTGGGCGACACGCGCAAAGACCATCCCTACAACGGCATGGAACAGCGCTTCCCCATGCACACCATGTGCACGCAACTTTCGCTCTACTGGTTCACTGGCACCATTAACTCGGCCAACATGCTCTACAAGGCTGGTCCAGCGGAACGCAGCGCCCTCCTCAAACCCGGCGAACGCGTGACGGTCCCCACCGCCTACTCCGACTACCCAATGGATGTCTTACCGCCTACCCCCGAAAGCTGGGGCCGCCGCAGCTACAACATCTTACACTGGCGCGAAATGAAAGCCGGCGGCCATTTCGCGGCAATGGAAGAGCCAAAACTATTTGCAGATGATGTGCGGGAGTTCTTC
>JANOFD010000475.1:0-1460 GCA_031413455.1 Rhodobiaceae bacterium | reverse complement strand
AGCAAGCGAAAGCCGCGCAGACGCTGGCAGCAATGTTTGAACGCCCGGCCTTGCGCTCGTCCGCCATCCTGACGGCACAGCTTTACGCCGATCCATCCAAGCCGGGGACAGATCAAAGCGATTTGCGCTATCGCATGCGGGCGCTGGTGGCCAGCACGCCGGTGCAGGACGCCATCAAGGCCTATGCGCGCACGCTGGGGCTGCCGTTCACGAGCGCGAATTCCAGATAGGTGGCGTCACCAGTACCCACCAGTGTCGCGCGCGAAGATCCTCATCCGTCTCGCCGCGAAGGTGCGGCGATCCACCTTCTCCCGCAAGCGGGCGAAGGGCTATCACTATTTTATCTAGCGCTTCTCCCTCTGGGAGAAGCTGGCGCGCCACTTCGGCGCGACTGATGAGCATCTGTGTTTCAAGTCAAGCTCTTTTGTGGTTTTGGTTAGGCTCGTTGTCGCTCCCATAAGCGGTCTTCTTTGAGGAGTGTATTTGCGAGGACGACGAGTTTGCGCATCACAGCTGTCAGCGCATATTTTTTCGGGTACTTCGCGATGAGGTGATTGTAGAACGCCTTCAATGCAGGGTTCCATCGTGAGGCGGTGATGCTTGCCATGTAGAGCGCCTGGCGTACGAAGCGGCGTCCGCCCTTGATGTGGCGTCTTCCTTCCGTGTCGCCACTGTCGCGTGCGATAGGTGCGAGGCCGGCAAGAAGGGCGGCGGCTTTGCCGGAACAAGTGCCGAGCTCGCTCATTCCTATGATCAGAACGGCAGCGGTGTCGGCTCCAATTCCGGGAACCGAGCGCAAGATGTCCGACCGGCGCTTAAGCTGAGGATCGGCTTTGATACGCCGCCGAATCTCGCCGGCCAGGCGCGCGATGCATTTTTCCATAAAGACAAGCTGGCGCCCGAGTTCGATTTTGAGGAATTTGAGATTGCTGGCACCCAAACGGTTCTTTACCGCCGTCCTTTCTTCAACCGCTTGCTGGCGTACACGCACGATTTCCTTGAGTTCTTCTAACTCAACGCTCACCACCGGGGTTGCGTTCAATTCAGTCATGGCGCCAAACATTGCCAGGATGCGCGCATCAATGGCATCGGTTTTTGCCAACTCTCCGATCGCCTCGGCAAAGAGACGTGAACGCAATGGATTGACCACGGCGACAGAAATTCCACCTTCACTAAGTGCGCGGTGGACGTCACGGTGATACTTGCTCGTGGCCTCGACGGTCACCAGAGCGATGTTAAAACAAGCAAGCTCGTTTTTGAGCCGCTTAATCCCCTTCTTCGAATTATCGACCGAAAGGGTTTGGCCGAGTGGATGCAAATAAACGTCCAGTCGCTCTTTACAGACATCGATCCCGACATAAACTCTCATCCCAGCGCTTTGTCCGGGTAATACCTTGCCTTGCATACGGGTCTTGCTCCCTGGCATCTGTTCAGGCCAAGCGCGAAGGATCGGCGGACCA
>JANOFD010000474.1:0-7748 GCA_031413455.1 Rhodobiaceae bacterium | reverse complement strand
CTTAGGTTGTTCAGGGGCTTAGTCGTGGGCTGGCTGGGGTACTAGGATTCGAACCTAGGAATGGCGGAATCAAAATCCGCTGCCTTACCACTTGGCTATACCCCAATGGCCGAAATCGAGCGTGGCCTTGCTGTAAGGCGCGGGACCATAATGGCCCGGCCCTGCCAAGGCAATGGGCCAAAACTGGCCCTTTAGCGAGGCGCCAAAAGATAGGCCGGCACCGGGATCGTCGCTATCCGGTCCATTTGCAAGCCGCCCAGGTAAAGCAATCCGTCCTTCTCGTTCACGCTGGTAATGGTGTGGATCTTGGCCCCGCCCGGGTCCTGCAGCGTCGCCACCACCTGCCCCTGCAGATTGATGGCAACCACACAGCCGTAAAGCTCTGGCGCCGGTTGCGGCATCAGGCCCAGCATCTGCAGGCGATACATCACCTTGCGCAGGAAGGGACTGCCCATCGTTTCCTCCAGCCCCTTGTTCCGCGGACCCGCCAGCGCCACCCAGAACAGGTCGCGCCCATTGAACGACAGATTGTCGGGATAGCCCGGCAGATTTTCGATGAAGCGGTCCGATTGTCCGGCCTTCGCGCCCTTCAGCCACAGCCGCGAAATCCTGTGCGCCGCCGTTTCATTGACCAGCACATATTCTTCATCCGGACCAAGGGCGACACCATTGGCAAACGCCAGACCGGTCAGACGCTCTTGCAGTTGTCCAGTTGCTGGCTCAAACGAAAACAGACGCCCGGTCGCCTGCCCCTCAAGGAAGTCCAGCATGTAATCTTCAAAACCGAAGCGTTGCGAGGCATCACTGAAAAAGATCGTCCCGGTTTTGCCGATGTCCAGATCGTCGACAAATCTCAAGGGTTTGTTCTGATAACGTGATGCAATGGGAAACTCGCGGCCCGTCTTGTCAAATGCCAACAACCCCTTGCGCGCATCAGCAACGACAATGTTGCCATAGGGATCATGCTGCAGTCCCAAGGGCCGCCCGCCAGCCGAAGTGGCCACGACCTCAACCCCAACCGGGGCCGGTATCGGTGTCCCACCGGGCACCACCGGCGTTATCGGCGCCGGACCGGTTGACGTCTGACCATCAATCCGCACACGGACAATCCGCCCATCCTCAAGCCCGGTATAGGCATAGCCATCTTTGATGCTGACGTCTTCCGGACCAGGCCCGATGGCGTCACCCAACCAACGCACTTGGCGCAACGCATCGTTGCGCGCGAAAGGACCATTGAAACCAGGATTGGGCCCCACGGTCACTACGACAGGCTCGATGCGTACCGGCCACGCCAGAAGATAAACCACAGCTATCGCAATCAACCCGGCGAAACCGATCAACACATACCGCATGGTGGTCCCCTTAAAAAACGTCTTGAAGGCATTTTGCCCGTCTTGCCCCTCACCTGACCAGCCTGTATAAGTCCGCGCTTGCAAGCAAGGCAGCGCAACGCTGCCGATGGATGCGACAAATCGTACCCGCACAAAGTCTGGTATTCGGAGTGTAGCTCAGCCTGGTAGAGCACTGCTTTCGGGAGGCAGGGGCCGGAGGTTCAAATCCTCTCACTCCGACCAATACCCCAGCTACACCAGGGAGCCGGGCAGCCGCTTGATCACCATTCTGGAGTTCCTCGATGAAATTATCCAACTTTGCCGCCGTCATTATGCTGACAGGCGCGTCGCTCTTTCTCACCGCGTGTGGCGGCAGTGGATCGACCACCGCAGACGAAGCCGCGATCACCGAAGTCAACAAGAAATGGCATGAACTGATCGTCGCCAAAGACGCCAAAGGAATTTCAGAACTTTACGCCGAAGACGGTCAAATGTTACCACCCAACATGCCAAAGGCAGTGGGACGCACAGCGCTTGAGCAAGCCTGGAATGGCTTTGTCAACGTCCCGGGAATGGTGCTGACTTTCGAAACCGAAAAACTCACTTTCGCCCAATCGGGTGACCTTGCCGTCGAACTGGGAACATACAAATTCACCACCGGCGAAGGCGCAACGCAGGTAACGGACATCGGTAAATCCATGGTCACGTGGCGCAAGCAAGATGGCAAATGGCAAGTTCTGGCCGACATGTTCTCCAGCAATACGCCCCCGCCCACCCCTGCGCCAGTTGCCATCCCGGACACGGCAGCGTTTGGGGTAGATCCTGCCCCCGCAATGCCGCCAGACATCGTTCTGCCCAGCACGCCGACAACTCCAGCGCCAGTTGCGCCGCCAACCCCGCCGGCGAACTAACACTGCACGGCCTGAATCGCGCGCGAACAAACTTCGCGCGCGACTATTTTTCGCAAACAAACCTAGCTGCCGAAAAACGGATTTATGCCAGCGCTCGACGATCTGTTTCTCACCGCACTCATTTTCGCGGCGGCTGTGCTCTATTCTTCGGTGGGCCACGCGGGCGCATCCGGTTATCTCGCCTCCATGGCCCTGTTTGGTCTGACGCCAGAAGTCATGCGGCCAACGGCCCTGACATTGAACATTTTGGTCGCCTCCCTTGCCGTCTACCGCTACACAATCGCGGGCCAAAACAATTTGCGTTTGCTGCTTCCCTTCATTGTCACCAGCGTACCGGCAGCCTTTTTAGGCGGCCTGTTGATTGTGCCCCCGTTTATCTACCGCCCTCTCGTTGGCACCGTGCTGCTCGTCGCAGCGATCCAGTTCATTCGCACCGCGCGTAGCGCCGTGGAAAGCGACAGTGCTACAAAACCGCCCAACATTCCAATAGCGCTTGGCACAGGTGCAGGCCTCGGCCTCTTGGCTGGCGTCACCGGCACAGGCGGCGGCATTTTCTTGAGTCCCCTGCTCTTGTTCATGCGCTGGTCAGACACCCGACGCACCTCCGGCATCGCCGCAACTTTTATCCTGGTCAACTCGATTGCAGGCCTGGCAGGCACCAGTTTCAGTGTGCAGGCGCTTCCCTCGGCGCTACCCTTGTGGGGGCTGGCGGCACTCGCAGGCGGCCTGCTCGGCACCTGGCTCGGAACCAAGTTGCTACCGATCCCTGGGCTGCGCTACGTCCTTGCTGCCGTCTTGATTGTCGCTTCGGCCAAAATGCTGCTGACATGAAAAAAGCCCGGATGATGAGTCCGGGCTTGAACAGCTAACGATTGAGAAACGCGCTTAAACGATTCCGGCTGCGGTTTTCAAGGTCTTGGCCGGACGGAAACGCAGTTTCTTTGACGCTTTGATCTTGATGGCTTCGCCGGTCCGCGGATTGCGGCCCATGCGCGCCGGACGCTTTGCAACGGTGAATACACCGAAATTGCCGATGGGAAGCTTGCCGCCGCCCTTCAAACCTTTGAGGCTGGCCTCAATCGTGCCGAAAACAAGTTCGATCACGCGCTTGGATTCTGCTTTAGGCAGGTCGCCCTTTTTGGCTACGGCGAGAATGAAGTCTGATTTGCTCATGTTTGTTTTGCCCTAAAACTGGTCTGCGATGATGCGTATGTAACAGACAGGTCTTAAGCAATCTACAAAATTGCGTGACTTTCACTACATTTTTTGCGCATCAGCCGCATGAAAGCCAGTGTTTATGTGCATTTTCTGTGGGTTAGAGTAGAAAAAACCTGCACTGAGCTTGCGTTTTTGCCCTCAGCGCTGATGGATTTTTGAAACCCATGATTCGTTGCTGCTTTTTCCACACCGGACTGCTTTAAAGCCGGAATCGCAAACAAGGAAATACGGTTATCGTGGTTCAGGTTTCTCACGGCGAAGTACAAAATGGTTTTCTGGGTCGGATGGGCTGGGTGCTCTACCAACTCGCGGCAAGCCCGTATTTCGTCATCATCAACATCTTTGTCTTCGCGTCTTATTTCCAAAAACACGTCGTCGGCGAGAGCGTCGAAGGGCAAGTTGTCTGGGGCTACACCCAGGCCGTCGCCGGCTTGGTGATCGCGTTCGGCTCACCCATTCTGGGCGCACTCGCCGATGCGTATGGTCCGCGCAAACCCGGATTGATCATATTCTCGATCGCGGCAATACCCGCCATGCTTGCCCTGTGGTTCGTCACGCCCGGGCACTTACAGCTGGGCGTTGCTGCGATTATCGTCGCCGCAGTAACAATGGAATTCGCAGCCGTCTATCACAACGCCATGCTTCCAAGTGTTGCCAATACACGAAACGTCGGTTTCATGAGCGGGCTCGCCTACAGCTTTGACTATGTCGGCAGTGTTTCACTTTTCATGGTGTGGTTGGCGCTGCCAACCCTGGGCATCTTGAGCATGATTGACCAGCCGTTTGCCCATGAGCGCCTGTCAGGCCCGCTGTCCGTGCTGTGGCTCGTGATATTTTCCATTCCGTTCGTCCTGTTCACAGTCGATCGTCCGCCCTCTGGCCTGTCGGTCATTGGTGCAGTTGGAAAGGGTTTGGCGCAATTGGGCCGCACGATCACTCAGGTTGCTCACTACCGCAATGTCGCGACCTATCTCGTCGTGCGCGCAATCTATGCCGACGGCATGAGCGCAGTATTCACGTTTCTCGCAGGCTACCTCAGCGGCGTTTTCGGTTGGTCGACGTCCAAGATCGGCATATTTGCACTCATCGTTTTGACCGTGCCGATTTTCACTTCGTTTATTGGCGGCTGGATCGACGACCTCATCGGCGCACGACGAACCGTTCAGATCGGCTTGTTCATGTTCACCCTTGCCGTTCTGGGCTCAGTCAGTACGACTCCAGACGAGTATCTCTTCTTCTTTACCGTCACCGACGAGTTGCGAAATCAAAATTTGCCGTACGTCGGCTCCCTATTCAGTTATTTCGGATTTACCCAATTTCCCGAGCAGCTCAGCCTCGCGTTTTCTTTGCTCGGTGGCGCTTTTGTCGGCCCGGTTCTGGCCTCCAGCCGCACAATGGTGGCACGTATCGCACCACACGAAATGATCTCGGAAGTCTATGGTCTCTATACATTGACCGGGAAAGCAACCGCCTTTGCCGCACCATTCTTTGTCGCTGTAGTGACCTCTGCCACCCAAAGTCAGCGCGCAGGCTTTGCCGTCATACTTGTGTTCCTGGTCGCAGGACTACTGGGCCTTTTTTGGGTCCGGGAAGAACGCGCCGAACTTGCGCCACAATAGACTCCGGCTCGTCCTCTTCGATCTGCGGAAATATCAGGGTCGCCAGCAGGCCGGGTTTGGCATCATCGAGCTTGATCGTCGCATCATGCATCCGCGCCACGGCAGCGACAAGACTGAGTCCCAGCCCGGAACCAGGCGTGTTGCGCGCGCGCTCCAGTCGGACAAACCGGTCAAGCACACGCTCTTTGTCATTTTCAGGAATACCGGGGCCAGTATCGCGAACTGAAAATTTGGCCAGATGATCGCGTGGATCGACCCAGGCCGACACCGTAACAGCTCCATTCTGGAGCGTGTACTTGAGAGCGTTCTCGACCAAATTGGCCGCCGCCCGGGCAAGCAGGCTGCGATTGCCGCGCACCATCACACGCGATTTGGCCACAAACTTCAATGCAATACCGCGATCTTCCGCCACTGGCTCGTAAAGATCGGCAATGTCATGAATAACTTCGCTGAGATCGACCGGCTCCAGTGTGTCGCGATGCGCGCCTGTTTCCGCTTCAGCGATCAGGAGCAAAGAATTGAATGTCGAAATCAGTCCGTCTGCTTCAGAGATCGCGCTCTCAAGCGCCTGCATTGTCTCTTCATGTGGTGCGTTCGCCATCAGCGCACCCTCGAGCTTGTTGCGCAAACGGTTGAGCGGGGTTCGCAAGTCGTGAGCGATATTGTCGGCCACTTCCCGCATGCCCATCATCAGCCGTTCAATTTGCTCCAGCATCTTGTTCAGGTTTTGCGCAAGGTCGTCCAGTTCGTCACGGCTGCCATGGACTGGAATGCGCCTCGTCAAGTCGCCGGACATGATTTCCCGGCTGGTACGATTGATCAGTTCAAGTCTGTGTAAGACATTGCGGCTGATCCAAACGCCGCCAACGATTCCAAAAAAGACTGTAATCGCAAGCGCGGTCAACAGGGTACTGCGCACCGCACCTTCAATGGCCGTCAACTCGCCGACATCGCGCCCCACAAGCAGACGAAATCCGCCGCCGAATGGAAAGTGCATTGCCCGCCCGGGCCGCATCTCCTTGTCATCCTCGGTTCCACGTTCATAATTGAAGTTGATCCACTGCGGTGCAGTCTCAATCGCATCCGTGGGCCACTGCGGGAGATTGCCCGCAAGCGTGCGGCCGTTCACTGACAAGAGATAAAGACTGCGTTGCCCCGGCCGCGTTGAGCGTTCGACGATAATGCTACGCAATCCCAACAAGCCGCGACGCTTGTATTGCTCGTTCAGCCCCTGAAATTCGGCGTTGATCGTCTCATCCGCTTGGGTTGCCATAAATCCGGTGGTGCGCCAGTAGATGAATCCTAAAAGAAACAACACCGACATGCCGAACAGACACAGATAGGCAAATGCCAACCTGAACGTCGCCGTGCGAAAGACTTCAAGAAGCCGCACGGAGCGAGTATCCAGCACCTCTGACAGTATGCAGCAAAGGTTCGACGTAGCCTTTGTCAATCTTTGAGCGCAACCGCGAGATATGCACATCGATCACGTTTGTTTGCGGATCGAAATGATATTCCCAAACATTCTCCAGCAGCATGGTGCGTGTAACAACCTGACCGGCATGGCGCATCAAATATTCCAGCAGCAAGAACTCGCGCGGCTGCAGATCGATTTTCTGACCCGCGCGTGTGGCCGTCCGCGACAGCAGATCGAGTTCCAGATCGCCCACGCTCAATTTTGTCACGACAGCGTCCGACCCGTTGCGCCGCGCCAGCGCATCGACTCGGGCAAGCAGCTCAGCGAAGGCATAGGGCTTGGCAAGATAATCATCGCCACCAGCCCGCAAGCCCTTCACACGATCATCAACTTCGCCCAGTGCGCTAAGGAACAACACTGGCGTCTTGTTACCTTCGTCCCGCATATGGCGCACCATCGCAAGCCCATCCATGCGCGGCATCATCCGGTCGACGACGGCAACATCGTAGTTGCCACCCATCGCCAAGTGCAGACCATCCTGGCCATCGGGAGCATGATCAACGATATGACCACTCTCTTTCAATCCGCGCGTCAGATACGCTGCGGCTTCTTTGTCATCTTCAACAACAAGTATGCGCATGTTCAAAACCGTCCTTGGTGCCGGGGGGGAAGGACGGGGGAGCAGCCACGCTGCCCCCCGATCATAGAAGTCCGTATCAACCGATTTTCTTGAGCTTGACCGGTATGAAAACCTTCTGATTGTTGCCTCTTTCGACAAACAGCAACACAGACGGGCGCTTGAGAGCCTTGGCCGTTGCTATCGCTGAATTCACGTCTGCAATCGAACGCACTTCATTTGTGCCCACTTTGACAATCCGGTCACCCGGTTGTAGCCCGCGCTCCGCGGCATCGCTGTCCGGATCGATGTTGGTAATCAGCATACCTGTGGCGTCCTTGCTCATCTCCAGATCAGAACGCATCGCCGGCGTGATCATCGCCAGATCCATGCCTAGAGCCGCCACCTTGGCTTCGCCCAAACCATCAGGCTTGGCACCCGGTGCGCCGTCGCGATCATCGTTGCTGGCAACCAATGCTTCCTCGCCAGGCCTCTTGGCAATCGTGACCGAGATTGTGCTTTCGCGGTTGTCCCGCCAGACGGTAAATTTGGAATGCTGCCCGACCTGCAGGGCCGCTACACGGCGCGACAGGTCACGATTGTCCTTGATCGGCTGTCCATCCATTTTGAGCACAA
>JANOFD010000473.1:0-1112 GCA_031413455.1 Rhodobiaceae bacterium | reverse complement strand
GCTTTCGCTGCCTCGACGAGGCGCCGGGCGCGGTGGCCGCACCCGCGCGCGCGGGCGACATCGTGGTGTTCTCGTCGCTGACGCCGCATCGCACGGGGCCGAACCTGACGGGCAGTGCGCGCAAGGCCTATATCCTGCAATACGCGCCCGACGAGGCGGTGAGCGTGGGCGAAGACGGCAAGCGCACGCTGCAAAACGACGCGGCGCGGCAATTCATGGTCGTCGGCGAAAGCTGACCCCGCTTTTCTAACAGCAAGCCTTCAATCGGCATAATACCTGCGCAACATCAGCAGCGCCGCCAGCGAGCCGCCCAGCGAGATCATCACCGCACCGCCCAACGGCACGCCGACGGCAATCAACGCCGCCGCCAGCAGGCATCCGCCCCCGCACCCGGCATCCCATCCGGCCTCCGTCGCCAAATGAAAGCGCAGCGTGCATTCCGAGTTTTTCGCCAGATTGTAAATCGCCGTCATCAAGAAACTGACGACGAAGCAGAGACGTTCGCCCACTTTGAGTTCTGTGATGCCGGCGGCGCGCAACGCATCGTGGGGCACAAACACGTCCTCGCCAGCTTCCGACACGACAAAGCCGAAGCCCTTGGGTCGGCTGAACCACTTCACTATGCCAGTCTGTTGCATGAGCAACGTCTTAGACCAAGGTCGGTGCGCATACCATGAGTGCGTCTAGTCTCGCCCCGTTATCTGTCCACCACCAGCGCGAAAAACCCCGGCGGCCTTTCGGCGACCGGGGTTCCAGTGAGACAGATCTTATTTAGTCGGGGACGCGATCATCGCTCCAGGTATCGCGCCTGCCGTCTCGCCAATCGCGGCGATTGCGATCCCGGTCACCATCACGGTTCATTTGAAAATACCGTTGACCGTGGTTCTGCTGATACCAGTTGCGCTCATTGTCGTTGCGCCATGTGTGCCAGCGGCGATTGTTATCATAATAGCCGTCGGAATATCCGAACACCACATTGCCGAGCGAAATGGAGAAGTTCGAGGCTCCATCATCGCGCCAGTCATTGCGCCTGCCTTCCCACCGATCGCGGCGATATCGGTCCCGATCTCTGTCGCGGCTCAATTGGTAATCCTTTTGACCGTGGTTTTGCC
>JANOFD010000472.1:0-4612 GCA_031413455.1 Rhodobiaceae bacterium | reverse complement strand
GCGCCGACGCATGTTCGATCTGCTGTCGCTCTCGACGGCCGCGGCCGATACGTCCGACAAACTGGCCGCTGTGCTATGCTGCCTGCCCGAAGCCGCGGTGCCGCACGACATCGGTTACGAACACACATTCCGCGTCGTCATCGTGCAGTTCATGGACCGCTTCAACTTCGACCACGGCGGCGTGAAGCGCAGTTGCGTACATTTCGTGGAGCCGGACGGGAAGATCTATCCCTTCGACACGTTCAATACGTTTTATCGAGAGGGGGCGGCAGGGCGCGCTGCGTTAGGACGGGTCCGATCATGAGTACGCAAGTCCCCACCGATTACCTCCGCCGCTTTGTGGGACTGATAATTATCGTGTTCGGCGTTATGTTTTTGGCGTTCGGCGGTTTGTGCAGCGCTGTGTACTTGCTTTCGTTTTTTGCCGAGGGTGACTTGAACAATCTTGGATTCGCTCTGATGGTGGGCGTGCCCACAGCTTTGGTTGGAGGCATGATCATTTCAACCGGGCGCAGGTTTTGGAGAACGGGATGACACCACACCCCCCATCAAGCGGCGGTGAAGTGCGCCGCCTCATCGGACGCATCTTGCTCGCACTCGGCGCGATCTGGATGGCTTTGTCCGGGCTTTGCAGCGGAGCTTTTCTAATCAGCATGCTCGTCGATGATCCGCATTTCCAGGAAATTTTGAGCATTTTTCTGATGATTTTGCTGGTGGGCGGGTTTTCCGTCGGGATCGGGTTCGTTGTCTACATCACAGGGCGCGGGCTGGCGAAGTGATGGGCCGTGCGGACCACAGTGCGGCGTTTCCCATGCCGGTGCGCCATTTCCTGGCAAAAGCCGAACACTATCTTCAGCGTGGCGACATCGTGCTGCTGAAGGGCAAGGTGTCACTTTATTCATGGGCCGTCCGCTGGTGGACGGGCTCGGAGTTCAGTCATGCCGCATTGGTCTTCTCGGTGCCGCACTTCGACGAAGGATTCGAACGCACATTTTTGATCGAGGCGTCGTTCGACGGCGTTGACATCACAGACCTGAAACACTACGCGCGCGATCTTTCGCTGCTTTATGATGTCGCCATCAAGCGATTCGAGCGGCCTTGGGTGACGCGAGAGGTCCAAAACTCCGTACGCGGACACATGCTGAATTACATCAAGGCGAACTATGATTACTGGACGGTGTTGGCATTGGCGCGACGTCTGTTCGGTTTGCGCCGCCCGCCAATAGACATCCACGTGAAAGCAGCGCGGCGCAAGGCGTTGTGGCGGCGCCAACCGCCGTCGAGTTTTGTGTGCTCGGGTTTTGTACAATATGGGTTTTTGAGTGCCGTATCGCGCCTGATCGAGACCAAAAGACTCCCGCACGAGGCAATCAATGACGTGATTTTCAAGTCCGGCATGACCGCGGACGCGTCGCCGGGCGAAATTCTCTCGACGACGCCCGAAGACTTGGCGCAATCGGCGAATCTCAGTTGGAAATATGCGATTCGCTCGGGACGCGTGCACCGGGTCGAGAGCTATGATGACGTGAAAGCAATCTTTCAGGACAAGTAGGCGTGTGACGCTCGACACGAAGGCGCGTCTGCCGCGATGCGGTCACAATGCCGTCCAACGGGCAACGCTTTTTGGGTGCCAAGTGGCAACACGGAAGAACAAAAGGCCCCCGCACATGACCTCCCTCACCCGTCCCCTTGGTTACATCGCTCTGTTTTACTGGTTTGTGTTCTGGCTGCTAAACGGCCTCGACAAGTTCATGCACGGCGTCAGCGTAACCATCCTGGGTCAACCGCTGTTCACCTGGTACGGTAAGAACCGCATGGAACAGTTCGGAAAATACTTCGACCGGATGGAGATCCCGCACGATGGTATTGGCCCGCTGCTGGGAACCTGCGGTGTTCTTGAACTGGGCGTTGCGGCCTTGTTTGGAATGACGCTTCTGGGCACGCGCAACTTTGAGCACTGGCTGGGCGCCGCCTTTTCCTCCTGCGCCCTGATGTTTATCGGGTTTAGTGCCTGGGATGTGGTCGCGGGCGACCGTGCCGAATTGTTGGAGCACGGCACATACGTTGGCGTCGTCTTTATGACCGCAGCCTTTCTTGTCGTGACCCAGTTCAAGCCGCTTGCCGTTATGGGCAAAAGCGGTTCACGAGCAAGGCCAGTCGCGTTTGCCTCATAAATACTGGGCGTTAAGCATCGAAATTGTAGCTGGGCGTCGTCGGCGTACAATCCATAGCGTGAAGCGTTCTTGTGACAGGCACCGAGAATCACCGCGCGCGTTAGGTATTTGCTCTGCTTTGCATTGACGGTGCTTCTCGAAATTCGTCATATTTCACTGAGACTTAGAGGTCAGACCTCTGACAGTAAAATAACGAGTTTTGGGGAGTTCCTGGGTATGACGACCGCGCTTTCGCGTGCCGTTTTCGACGTGTCCTTTTCTCGTTTGCGCACGGCATTACTGGCCGCAGCGTCTACGTCTTTACTGGTGGGGCTGAGTGCACCGGCGCAGGCGGCGCCCTGCGTGACGACTGCGGGGCCGGACGTGTGTGTCATTACGCTGGGCGACATTGCAGACATTCAAAACGGGCTTGCTGCCGCAGATACGATTCGGTTCAATGACGCTGTCAATCCGCTGAGCGTTTCGGCCAACCAGTTTGGGACTGGCACGTCGCCAGCTTTGCCGATCACGTTTTTTAATTTCGAAGTGGCGGAGGTTGCAGCAGGATCAGGTTTGACAATTACCGACACCAGCCCTGCTGCTACCCCCCATTTTACGCAGTCGCTGACTTGGATAGTGACAGGCTCGCTGTCGATCGGTGGAACCGGGCTTGATGCCATCGGCAATGCCAGCGCCATGACCGTGAACGGCACTCTAAATGTCAACGCAAATGAGACGATCGGAAGTCTGGATGGCAGCGGCATCGTCAATCTTTTTGGAACGTCGGTCTTAACAGCGGGTGGTAGTGCGAGCACCGATCTGGTGTACTCTGGAATTCTTTCGGGAACGGGTGGATTTACCAAGATCGGCGCCAGAACCTTGGAGCTCAACAGCGACAATTCGTTCTCGGGCCCGCTTACCGTGGCCGGGGGCATTCTGGAAATCGGCCACGCCGGCGCCATCGACAACGCCTCCGGCGTCACGATCACCGGCGGAACGCTCAGCGGCGAAACCGCCTACTCGATCAACGGCCCGGTCACGATCACAACCACGAGCGCGCTCAGCCGCCTCACCGGCAACGCGACCATCACCGGCAACGTAAGCAGCAACGGCGGCTTGCAACCGGGCAACACGGCCCCTGATCCTGTCACCCTAATTGACAACCCCGGCCAGGAAATGGGCACGATCACGATCAACGGCAACTACACTGCCACCGGTACAAACGCTTATACCGGTATGTTCATCAACATCGACGCCGCGGCACCCGCCGGCGGCACGCCCGGCACGACGCATGACTTCCTGGACATCAACGGCGACATCACCGGCACGATCCCGACAGGGTTCTCGGTCGCCTCGTTTCTTGCCGCTCCAACAGGCGCAGCGACAACCGGCAACGGAATCCAGGTGATCCGGGTCACGGGAGCAAGTTCAGCCAGTAATTTCAGACAGAATGGGGCGCTTAATGCCGGTGAGTATCAGTACCTGCTGAAACATGTTCCGAACTATTTGGGAGGGGGAGGAGCCGACGGTTTCTTCCTGCAGTCCGCCGCCCGCGATGAAATTGTCGCGCAGGCAGCCATCTTGTCGGCCGGCCAATCTATGGTGCGCAATTGCCATCGCGACGATCAACGCATTCCCGACAGCCCGAAGGGCGCCACCTATGGCCGCGCTTGGGTCGGCTATCGCCAGGGTTCGTCTGACTTTGGGCCCGACACCGGGATCGATGCCAGCGCTGACTTTAGCTGCACAACCGGCGGCATGGACTGGCGCATGGGCCACGGCTGGTTCGGCGGCGTGTCGGGTGGGTTCGGCAGCGTCACGGGCGACGTGCAAACGCCCGCCGGAAACGGCACCATGGAAGGCAACTCGCGCGCAATAGAAGCGTTTGCTTCGTTCACCAGCAGCGCGCTGTTCATCAACCTGTCTGGCGGCTACGTCGACATGGACTGGATTTATAACGGCGCTTTGATGCCCGCTCTGGCGGCTAAGACGTCGGGGTTCTTGGGTTCGGCACAAGCAGGTGTCGCGCTGGATCTTGATCCTCTGGCGGTCAAGTTGATTGGCGCCCTCAGCTATGACGGCACCGAATGCAGCGACGCTTGCATGGGCGTGGCCACAACCCAGGACACGGGCCTGATTGAAGCCAAGGGCACGATCCGCTTCGACGGCGTCGGTATGGGCGGCGCGATCCGGCCATGGGCCGCCGTGTCGCTATCGGACGTCATCTCGGATGGCATCAACACCGTATCAATGGGCGGTGTATCGGTTTCGGCCGATACGAACTCACAGTTGTTGTCGATCGATGCCGGTCTGCAAGGCTATCTGGACCAAAACTTCGCCCTGTTCATCGACGCCGGCTATCATCAGAGCCTGTCAGTAAACGTAACGGGCTACAAAGCCGGCATTGGATTGAAGATGTACTGGTAGGCTTAAGCCAAAGTTTTTACGCGTTATTGGGG
>JANOFD010000471.1:0-3863 GCA_031413455.1 Rhodobiaceae bacterium | reverse complement strand
AAGAGCCGCATCGATCTTTTTCTGTTTTCTCATCGTCATCTCCATCTAGCATGATGGAGACAGATTTTCTTCACCCCTGGGAACCCGTCAGATTGGTCCTGTTTTTGGGGTCCACCTCATTGTTTGACGCGCCCGCCCAGTTTTGTGTGGGCGCGTTCGGCCGTGGCGTACGACGATGGCAGCCGTGACTTGATCCTTGGTTTCAAGCATGCCGACAAGCTAGAGGGGGCGCCGTTGTTCGCTCGCTGGTTGTTTGCGGCGGCCCGCGACCTGGTTGGTCAAGCGGATGTCATTGTTCCAGTGCCCCTGCATTGGCAGCGGCTGGCATCCCGGCGTTATAATCAGGCGGCGGTTCTGGCGCATGGCCTGGGCGCCATCGCCAACGTGCCAGTTGATACGTCCGTGCTGGTCCGCGCAAAGGCCTCGATCAGTCAGGGCGAAATGACATCCGCGAGGGCTCGTCTCAAGAATGTTGCGCGTGCTTTCAGCGCATCTGTCAATAATGCCAAGGTTCTGAAGGGCAAAAATGTTGTCGTAGTTGATGACGTGCTAACCACGGGCGCCACGGCAAACGCCTGCTGCAAAGCTCTTTTGCGCGGAGGGGCTGGGGCTGTGTCAATTGTCACACTGGCGCGCGTTGTACGGCCATTAAGCGTTTCGATTTAGCCTCAAACGTCTCAAACAGCTATAACTCGAACGACGTGTGAGAGTCGAAATGTTGCCCATGAAGATCTCAGAAGCGCGCAGTGAACCCTTGGCCCAGGTTGTCGTATATTCGACGCTGCTTTGTCCCTATTGCCACCGGGCCAAAGCGTTGCTGCGCAAGAAAGGCGTGGAATTCACGGAAATCGACGTCAGCATGAACGCGCAAAAACGTGCGGAGATGCAGGATCGCTCGCATGGGCGCCATACGGTGCCTCAGATTTTTGTCGGCGAAACGCATGTGGGCGGCTGTGATGACCTGTACGCGCTTGACGGTGAGGGCGGCCTGGACTTGCTCTTGGAGAGCGTGCGCGGTTAGTTTGGCGTCATGAGCAAAGTGTTTCGAGCAGCGTGTGTGCAATTGCGCACCGGCCTGGACATCGCCGCCAACGTGGCCGCGGCCAGCAAACTTATTCGCGAAGCCAAATCTCAGGGTGCCGCTTTCGTGGCGACACCCGAGGTGACGTCGCTGTTCGAGGCTGAGAGCGACCGCTTGTTTGCCAAGGTGCAAACGCAAGACGACGACGTCGCGCTCAAAGCGTTTCGCCAGTTGGCAGAGGAACTTTCGCTGTGGTTGTTGATCGGGTCCATGCCGGTCAAAGTCGCCGAGCGCCAATGCGCCAATCGCTCGTTCATGATCGATCCGAAGGGTCAGGTGCGGGCCACCTACGACAAGGTCCACATGTTCGATGTGGATTTGCCGAATGGCGAGGTCTATCGCGAGTCGCGCAATTTCCGCCGTGGCGAACGCGCGGTGGTGGTGGACTTGCCGTGGGGCAAATTGGGCATGAGCGTATGTTACGACTTGCGGTTTCCGCAGTTGTACCGGGCGCTGGCGAAAGCCGGGGCTTCTTTCATCACGATTCCATCCGCCTTCACGCACACGACGGGCCAAGCACACTGGCATGTCTTGCAGCGGGCGCGGGCGATCGAGACCGGGTGTTTTGTGATCGCGCCGGCACAGGGTGGCGTGCACGAGAATGGGCGGCACACTTTCGGGCACAGTGTGATCGTCGATCCTTGGGGCGTGATCCTTGCTGAAAGCGGGGAAGACCCTGGCGTGATCGTGGCCGATATCGATGTGGCGAAAGTGGCCGATGTTCGTGCGCGTATCCCGTCACTGACCCATGACCGGCCGTTCACTGTCCCTGAGTGATGCCTTTACACATTCTTAACATTTCAGGCGCGGCATGGGGTATGGTTGCAGGGGGGCTGGCGATGTTCGAAGATTGCCCAAGGCCAAAGGCCCAAGGACAGTTGTTGCGTTATGATCCGGTATCAGCTCGTTTGTAAGAAGAGCCACGACTTTGAGGGCTGGTTCCGCGACAGCGCGGCCTATGACGCGCAAGCCAAGAAGGGGTTGCTCGCCTGTCCGACCTGCAATTCCAAGGTTGTGACGAAGGCGCCGATGGCGCCGGCGGTATCGAAGCGGGGCGAGCTGGCGGACGTTGCGGCCAAGGCCAAGTCGATGCGCGAGTGGGTGACCAAGGTGCGCAAGCATGTCGAGGACAACGCCGAGTATGTCGGCGAGCGCTTTCCTGATGAGGCGCGTGCCATTCACCATGGCGACGCGGAAGAGCGCCAGATCTACGGCGAGGCGACGCTGGACGACGCGCGCGAGCTGGTGGAAGAGGGCATTGCGGTGGCGCCAATTCCGAGTTTGCCGCAGGCGGATTCGTGATAGGATTGGGTCATGGCTGATAAGTCAAAACTGACTGACTCCGAGATTGCTGCGATTAAGCAGCGACGCGCAGAGTTTCGAGCGATCTGTGCCGTCGAAGGGATAGCTTTCACAGCAGAGGATGATGAACTGTTTGCGATGTTCGATCGCGAGCGATGGCCGCACGACCGGCGTATTGCTTACTTAAAGGGTCAAGCGGTCGAGATTGCGGCAGAGTAAGTATGTACGAGCCGGATACCGATCCGTACTTGTATCCAGACTCTCGAGTGCTCCGGAATTTGCTCGGCATTCACAACTCTGCGAAGCTGGCAAAGATTGAGCGTCGCTTCACAGCAGCGCGTGCCGACGAGGGGTTGCCAGACGGCCAACTTGACTACAAGCATTACAAGTCAATCCATCGCCACTTGTTTCAGGATGTTTACGAATGGGCCGGTGAGCCACGCACGGTGAACATGACGAAAGGCGGCTCGCCGTTCTGCCGAATTGAATTCATCGACAGTGAGATGATCAAGCTATTCAAAGCTATTCGTGGTGAGAAACATTTCAAGGATCTCGATTTTCATGCGGCGGCGGAGCGGGCAGCGCATTATCTCGTGGAAATCAACGCGATCCATCCGTTCCGCGAAGGCAATGGACGCACGCAGCATGCGTTCTTGGGATTGCTGCTGGCGCATGCGGGCCATCCACGCGATTTGTCGAAAGTCGATCCACAGCGTTTACTTCAAGCGGCGATCGACGGCTTCAACGGCGACGAGCGGCCGATGTACGAAGTTATTGTCAGTCTACCACCGAGGCAGACGGGTAGCTGACGCACTAAAAAAAAGATTCCACCACCAAGATCACAAAGCAAGGCCAAAAAGTGCGACTTGTCGCCGGACTGGTGTGTTGCGCACGCCCGAATTCGCTTCCTGGGCGGAAGCAGGGATTTGCCCGCCCGATGGATTGGATTTTTGATCTGCGCTATGGTGCCAAGATCGACGAGGAGGAAATCATGCGTGGAGTTGTAGCAATCGTTGTATGCGTTGTCGGCATGGCCGGAATTTTCGGTTCGGCGCAAGCCGCCGAATCCTCACGCGATTGCCCTGACTGCCCGCTGATGGTCACGGTGCCTGCGGGATCGTTTCAGATGGGGTCAAGCCCCAGCGGCATTTCCAGCGCCGTCAGCGAAGGCCGAGAACATCCAGGACGAAACCCCGCAACACGATGTGACGGTCAAGCAGTTCGCGATGTCGGTCACCGAGGTCACGCGCGACCAGTTTGACGCTTTCGTGCGCGCAACCGGCCATCGGGCGGGCGGACCGTGCTGGGTCTACAACAAGGCGGATGGCAAGTACGTTGAATCCAACGCCAATGACTGGCGTGACCCCGGCTTCAGCCAGGGCGGCAATCACCCGGTCGTGTGCGTGAACTGGAACGATGCGAAAGCCTACGTGCGCTGGCTCAGCCAGAAGACCGGCAAAGACTATCGGCTGCCAACGGA
>JANOFD010000470.1:0-1489 GCA_031413455.1 Rhodobiaceae bacterium | reverse complement strand
GGCAGAACGGCTCAAATTCCTGGTGCCGGCGGGCATGAAGGCCCAGATCGATCTGTCAATCACTGACGACTTTCCGTTGGCGCAAGCAATTGTGATCATCTCGGCTGTGCCAGAGAATACGCCGGAATAGCGAGTTTTTTCCAGCGATTCACCTTGTGCAATTAACCAGTTGTAATAGCAGACCGATTGACACTATTGGGCCTAACCCTCATTTCTTAATATGATCTTTGTCTGCTGACTGTAGGATGTGCGTATGACGAGCGGAACTGAAGTGCCCTGGTGGAAGAGCGAATTTGTAATCGAAACGGTCAAAACCGTCGCGATCGTGGTGGGCATTGTCGGCTTTGTTCAGACGCTGTTATTCCAGCCGTTTCGCATTCCGTCGAGTTCGATGGAGGGCTCGCTTGAGGTCGGCGATTATTTGTTCGTGTCAAAGTACAGCTACGGCTATTCGGAGTATTCCATTCCATTCTTTAGTCCCGCACACGCCTCTGAGGAGCGGGTGCTGGAGGGGGCTGCAGAACGGGGGGATGTAGTTGTGTTCCGATTGCCGAGTGACCCCAGTCAAGATTACATCAAGCGCGTGATCGGTCTGCCCGGTGATCGCATCCAGATGGTGGCGGGCGTTCTGCACATCAATGGCGAGCCGGTCAAACTCGAGAAAATTGAAGATCGCGTTGAGACGTATGATGAAGAAACCGAGACGCGCATTCCGCGCTATATGGAAACGCTGCCCAACGGTGTGCAGCATGTCATATTGAATCGCGAAGACGGATCGGGCCTGGATGATACGGCTGAATTCGTCGTACCGAAGGGACATTACTTTATGATGGGCGACAATCGCGATAATTCCAACGATAGCCGCCGTGATGTCGGTTTTGTTCCTGCCACCAATCTTGTTGGACGGGCACAAGTGATTTTCTTTTCGCATGATGGATCGGCCGCGCTATGGGAGATTTGGAAGTGGCCCATGGCTATCCGCTACAGCCGTCTGCTGAATGCGATCGACTGAGCGTGACATGCGTGGCTGCGGTTCGTGAAGCGGATGTTGGGGTTCGGGGTGGGGACATTGTCCGAACGATTGGGATGGGTGACTGACGTGCTGCGTATCATTGTCTATGCATTGTTGATCGCGGTGTTCATCCGGACCTTTTTGTTTCAACCGTACAATATTCCTTCAAGCTCGATGGAAGAAACGCTGCTGGTCGGGGACTATCTGTTCGTCACGAAATTCTCTTATGGATACTCCAAGTATTCGCTGCCTTGGTCTTTGAACTCGTTGTCGGGCCGGGTCTGGTCCGGAAGCCCGGAACGGGGGCATGCCTTCGCGATTGGATTCGTCGCGCAGGTCGGAGATGCCCTCGAGGCGCCCCTCGCGAACCAGCTCGGCGATCCGTTCGAGCAACAGCGCCTTGTTCACCTGATAGGGGATCTCGGTGAAGACGATCCGGACCCCGCGCTTGGTCGGCTCGAAGGCGGCGACGGCGCG
>JANOFD010000469.1:0-1358 GCA_031413455.1 Rhodobiaceae bacterium | reverse complement strand
CAGCCTTTTCGGCGGCTTCGATTTCTGCGCGATTGAAGACGCGGCCTGCGGGCAGCTGTTTTGCTTTCAGAAGTTTCGCCATGTCGAGCAAGACGCCGCGAGTGGCGATGGGGGGGACACTTTCAGTGCCGTATTTCTTCAAGCCATCTGGTGCTACGAAGTCTTTGGCATGCTTGCCATTGTAGTAGAGGTGATTGACGCCAACATGACCCAGGCCATCAAGCTGGGAGCCGATGCCGACATAGGACATCAAAATGTCGTCGTTGGCTGTTGCCTGATTGGAGCCCAGCAATTGACCGGTGCCATCGTTCGATTGGGTGATGACGATCTGATATGTGCGCGGCGGGTAGGCGGGTGTATCTCGCCCGGTGACAACGCCCAGCGAGTAGACCTTGCCAAGCTTGACGAGTTTGGCGGCGGCAAGGGACGCGGCGGGCGACAGGTTGTTGGCAGCCCCGATGGTGTCGGCAGCGCCGTATTTGGAAGGATACCAATTGTCGGCGGCGAAGGCCGCTGTTGCCGACAAGGCGGCGATGGTGAGAGCGATGCTACGGATGACGGTCATTGGGGGCTCCTTGGGTTTTACCGACATTAGGCAAGTCCTGCCGAATTGCCAAATCCTCATCCGTGTTCGCCGAAGGGGATAAGTCGTACACTGTGGAGTAGAGTTCCCAGAAGCGCTTGCCGTCGCGGTGCACCAACAGGGAGTTGCCGAAGATCGTCATCAGTGCCACGCCGACCGTCACCGTGCGCAACACTTCATCGGACAAAATGCCCGAGGCAAGAACGATGCAAAGCGCGAGACTGACATTGGTGACGATGATGAGTTCGAGCAGATCCCGACGCAACCATGACGCGAAGATGCGGCCGACGACTTTCACGTCGGGCGCGTAATCGTCGAGATTGGAAAAGCGCGCAGCTTGCCACACGGCGGCGGTCCCCATAATGGCGCTGGCGGCTGTTGAAAAATACCAAAGCTGCCACGGTGCCTCGCCTGAGGCGCGCGGCGAAAGACAGGCGAAGCTCACGAACTCGGCCAAGCCCAGCAGCATCAATGGCCAGACGTCGCTGACGCCGCCGCGTGGTGTAGCCAAGGGAAGATAGAGTTGCCGCTCGAAGGCCAGAACGGCGAAAACAAACGAGCCGAGCCAGAGCAAGAGCAGAATTGTTTGATCCCGCTCAGCATACAGGATGTCGACCAGCACGATGGCGGCCAATGCCAGCACGCCACTTTTGACCAAACTCGAGGCGATCTGAAAGACGACGACATTGTAGTCGCGCAGGCGGGCGCGCAGAGTATCGGCGTCGAAGATGTGTCGCATGGTGGCTCCTGTTTGCTGCGGCTCTGGCGCGAGCGG
>JANOFD010000468.1:0-4221 GCA_031413455.1 Rhodobiaceae bacterium | reverse complement strand
GTTTTGCGTCGGGCTCCGGCTTGGTCTCCAGCGCGCGACGCCACTGGTAACGCGCCTCCGCGATGCGCCCGACGCGCCAATACGCATCGCCGAGGTGATCGAGGATCACGGATTCCTGCGGCAACGATTCGACGGCGCGCTCCAGCAGCGGCACGGCCTCCGCGAAGCGACCGACGCGGTAGAGGGCCCAGGCCAGCGAGTCGATGATGTGACCGCTATTGGGCCGCAGCTCGACGGCGCGCTCGAGCATCTTGAGGGCGCGATCGAAATGCTGGCTCTGTCCCTGATCGACCCAGGAATAGGCGAGGTAGTTCATCACGAGCGGCTGCTCGGGTTTTAGTTTGAGGGCCTGGTTGAGATCGGCTTCCGCGCCCTTCCAGCGCTTGGAACGCTCATAGGAAATCCCGCGCGTATAGAACAACGTCCAATGGCGCTCTTCCGGTTTTCCGATCAGTGCGATGGCTTTGGTGTAGATGACCGCGGCCTCGGCGTATTTTTCCTGGCTGCGCAAGACGTCTGCGATCGAGGCGTAAGTGTCCACGTCGTCGACGGAATTGGTCAGCGCCGCGTTCAGCACTTTTAGCGCATCGTCCGGCCGCTTCAGTCTTTGCAAATTCTGTGCGATCTGCTGGCGGGCATTTTGATAGAGCGGCGATGTGGCAGGAATTTTCTGGTAGACGCCTATCGCATCCTCCCAGCGTTCGGCGGTCTCCAGCCGGTCGCCGAGGAGTGAGAGAGAAAGATCGTGCGCAGGGTCGAGCGCGAGCGCGAGTTGGAGATAGAAGACAGGAATTTCGACGGAATTCTCTTCGGAAAGGCTCGACGCAACGCCGTACAACGTTTCTGCCAGACCCTGGTTGGCATTCGAGATAATGCGCTGCGGAATTTCACCCGCATCAAGGCGCGCCAAGGCCTTGCGAACGACCGGATGCGCGGGCGCCTTTTTGAGGAAGTCGCGATAAGTGTCCCTGGCCAAGGCCAGCTGACCCTGGCGTGCAAGATGACCGGCATAGGCTTGAAGAATACGCAGTGAGTCGCTCTGCGACAGGCGATTGGCTTCTTCAAAATCGGCAAGCGCTTCGACGGGCTTGCCAGACAGATCTTCAATCACGGCCTGGTGATACAAGCCAAAGGCGCGGGTGCCACCCAACGACACCAGCTTGGCGATGGCCTCCTTGGCGCCGGCCAGATTGCCTTCGGAGAAGTGCGAATAGGCAATGCCGAGCTTTGCGGTAATTTCGGCGGCGGCGTTGCCAGCCACTCTCTCGAAGCTTTTGCGGGCCTTCGCATAGCCGCCGTCGCGCGTGGCGCGAACGGCGATAACGAGATGGGGGATACGCGTTTTGGGCGCGCGCTTGACCAGATCTTCGGCGTAGTCGGCCGCGCTATCGATGTCGCCCCGCGAGACGTCACTGAGAATGGCGCGCTCAAGCAGCTCTGGGTTTTGCGGGTCGAATTTGAGCGCGTTGTCAAAATAGTGTGCAGCCGAGGACGCGTCGCGCTCGCTGGCTGCGAAACGGCCGGCGAGATAGCTGCCGTAGCGGTTGGGGCTTGGCCCGTCGCTGTTTGCAGCGCCAGTCAACTGTTCCACGGACGAGCATTGCGTGAGGCCCAGCACAAGGCCGCAACCGAGCGCCGTGATGATGGCGATGATTTTTATAGCAGAATTCCCGAGCACTCTATTCTCCCACGCTGACGCTGATTACATATTCGGGTAGGTGGGCCCGCCACCACCTTCGGGTGTGACCCAGTTTATATTTTGTGCCGGGTCTTTGATATCGCAAGTTTTACAATGGACGCAGTTTTGTGCGTTAATGACAAATCGCGGATTTCTGCCGGATTCGTCGCGAACCACTTCGTAAACTCCGGCCGGACAGTAGCGTTGTGCGGGCTCGTCGAACTCCGGCAGGTTGCGGCTGATGGGTATCGACGGGTCCTTCAACACAAGGTGAACTGGCTGGTCTTCCTCATGATTCGTGCCGGAAAGAAACACCGACGACAGCTTGTCGAAACTCACGATGCCGTCGGGTTTGGGGTAGACGATAGGCTTGCTGTCGCGCGCGGGCTTCAATGTGGCGTAGTCGGACTTGCCGTGTTTCAGGGTTCCGAACAGACTGAAGCCGAGCTGGTTGGTCCACATGTCGAAAAAGCCGAAGCCGAGACCCGGGATCGTTTTCAGACGGCTCCAGAACGGTTTCATGTTGCGGACGCGCTTTAGGTCCTTGAACACGTGACTTTTTTGGTAAAGCCCGGTGTAGGCGGTGAGCTCATCGGCTGATCGGCCTGCGGTCACCGCTTCGAAGGCTGCTTCTGCGGCCATCATTCCGGACTTCATCGCGTTGTGACTGCCTTTGATGCGCGGGAGATTCATGAAGCCTGCCGAGCAGCCGATCAAAGCGCCGCCCGGAAACGTCAATTTGGGGACGGATTGAAAGCCGCCTTCGGTGATGGCGCGGGCACCATAGGACAGACGCTCGCCGCCTGCGAGAAAGGGGCGGATTGATGGGTGGGTCTTGAAGCGCTGAAACTCGTCGAAGGGCGAGAGAAAGGGGTTGGAGTAGTTCAGGTGAACGACGAAGCCGACCGAGACCAGGTTTTCGCCGAAGTGATACATGAATGAACCGCCGCCGGTGTCGTTCTTCAGCGGCCAGCCCATGGTGTGCATGACCATGCCGCGCTTGTGTTGTTCCGGCGGCACCTCCCAGAGCTCCTTCAGGCCGATGCCGAATTTTTGCGGCTGAGAGTTTTCATCCAGCTTGAAGCGGGCGATGAGTTGCTTGGCAAGCGAGCCGCGCACGCCCTCACCGATCAGCGTGTACTTTCCCAATAACTCCATGCCGCGGGTGAAGCCGGTTTTGGCTTTACCGTCGCGACCTACTCCCATGTCACCGGTGGCGACACCGCGCACGGCGCCCTTGTCGCCGTAGAGGATCTCGGCGGCGGCAAAGCCCGGATAGATTTCGACGCCGAGTTCCTCGGCTTGCTTGCCCAACCAACGCACGACGTTGCCGAGGCTGACGATGTAGTTGCCGTGATTGTTCATCAACGGTGGCATGATGAAATTGGGAAAGCGGATCGAGCCCGACTGTCCGAGAAAGAGGAAGCGGTCATCGGTGACCGGCGTGTCGATGGGCGCGTCTTTTTCTTTCCAGTCAGGGATGAGTTCGTTCAGCGAAATCGGATCGATGACGGCGCCCGAGAGAATATGCGCGCCGACTTCGGAACCTTTCTCGAGAACGCAGACGGAGATTTCCTTGCCCGTTTCTGCGGCCAGTTGCTTGAGGCGGATGGCGGCCGACAGGCCCGAAGGTCCGGCGCCGACGATGACGACGTCAAATTCCATCGACTCTCGGGGGGCGACGGTGCTCATAGTTCGGCTGGTTCCTTGTTTCGACGGGGGGTTACGATTTCCAAGACTCTGCTGTATTGGACTCGCAAATTAGGCGGCAATGGTCAACGCAGGATTGCAATTGAATCAGCCCTCCAGCCAGAATGAAGTGAGGACGATGCTGAGATGGCTCGTCGATGCCGGTGCCGATGAGGCACTGGCCGAGGCGCCGATTGACCGCTTTTCCGTACCGCCACCGCCTCCTGCCGTTGCCTTGAGCCCACCGTCGAACGCGCCTGTGCCTATGGTTCAGCGCCCGGCGCCTTCGAGTGCTGCGACGCTTGGCGCCCGGCAGATTGCGGCGGCTTGCACCACGCTTGTAGAGCTGCGCGCGGCTGTAGATGCCTTCGAGGGCTGCGAGTTGCGCAAGACGGCAAAGAGCACGGTGTTCGCAGACGGGCCTGCGGACGCTGCGGTCATGTTCATCGGTGAAGCGCCGGGACGCGAGGAAGATTTGGAAGGCCTGCCCTTTGTTGGTCCTAGCGGCCAGCTGCTCAACCGCATGCTGGCGGCGATTGGCCTGGATCGAACTTCGAACGCCTATATCGCCAATGTTATTTTCTGGCGGCCGCCGGGAAACCGGACCCCGACACCGGAGGAGATGGCAATCTGCGATCCGTTCCTGCGGCGGCACATCGAGCTCAAGCAACCTAAGGTTTTAGTGCTGCTGGGCGGCACGCCCATGAAGCATATTCTGAATATTGAGGACGGCATCACAAGAATTCGCGGAAAGTGGCGGCGTTATGGGCTGAACGGCCAGGAGATCCCGGTGCTGCCGATGTTTCATCCTTCGTATTTGCTGCATCAACCCAGCGCCAAAAGGCAGGCTTGGC
>JANOFD010000467.1:0-1849 GCA_031413455.1 Rhodobiaceae bacterium | reverse complement strand
GGATCTTCAATTTTATGATAACTTGCGCTGATAAAGGTGATGCTTAAGGTAAGCCTGATCACAAAAAGAAGAATTACCAAATGATTATTTTTCATTTTTCTCGATATCATATCCCATTTCCTGCCATTGGGTAAAACCGCCTGAGTATACCTTGACATCCGTAAAATTCATTTTTTTCAGGTTTGCAGCAAAATTGTGACTGTCCGTACACTCAAAACCAGAGCAATAGATAAGGAGCGGGGAATTTTGGTTGGCGATTTCCAATAATTTGTTGACCCCTGTTTCAAAGTCTGCCAATGGAAAGGACAATGCTCCAGGCAGGTGGCCCAGTTCATAAACCCACGGTCTGCCTTACGCCAAAGCCCTGGCCGCGCTAACCAGCAACCCGGCATCGATGTTTGACGACCGCAGCGTTGGTTCAATCGAACGCGGCAAACAAGCCGACATCGTCATCTGGAGCGGCGACCCCATGGAACCTTTGTCCGAGGCCCAGGCCATCTTCATCGCCGGTGAAAGCCAACCCATGACCTCGCGCGCCGACGAACTCGCCAGGCGCTACAAGACGTTGAACGATCCCTATCCGCCAGCCTATAAAAACTGACGGTAAAATCTGTCAACCAAACACTGCGCTACTCGTTTGACGGATGAACCATCCTCGATTCCGGCGAGCTGTAAAACCGGAAATCATCGGAAACGCCCTCGAGTGTCTCGAACCAGTTTCGGAACTCGGCCGAGTGCCAGTGCGAGCGCACCTGCCACCAGGCCTTCACGCCCGGTTGGGTCGAAAGACCCATCGCCTGTCGCTCGACGCTGTGCCAGTGCGCCATTTCGAGCTGACCGCTCAGCCACTGTACGCGGGTCGCCTCATAAAAGCGCATCAGCACACTGATGAACGCCGTGAACCGTACGCGCTCGTTCTCGGTCAGATGATCGAGGCCCTGAAGTCCCAATCTCCAGATACGGGCCCCTTCATCGGTTCCGAACGCAAACGACCCCAACTGAATGAGCAAATCGGAATGCGCAACCGACGTCGCCGACCGCACTGCCCTTGTGCTTTGACGCAATTGAAATCCGACAAAGACAAGGGACGCAATGACGGCAATCGCCGCGACGACCTGGCTTATGAGAGAGGCTTCTTCAAGAGTCATGTCGGCGTCTTTGCCAGGCTGGCAGTTTGTTCAAGATATCGGACCGCCAGAGGTGCTTAGTGTCCGTGGCCACTCGATGGATAGACCATCCGCCGCCACATCGCGGCGTTCCGGTCAAAGGGTTGCCACTCGCGATCCGGCAGGGCCAAACGATCAGCCAGCGCAAAAAACACGGTCGCATTGACGCCCAAACCGCAATGGCTGGCATAGACTTCGATGTTGTCGGTGAGCGGCGATGGCTTCTCGACGCAAGTCTGCCAGGCAACCACACCGTCACTCTTCGAATAGATCGCAGTTGTCGGAATTCCCTTTGGCGCTTCAGCAAGATTGAGGAACACGTCACTCATGCTCTTGGGATCGATTTCCTGTCCGGTGACACCTTGATAAATACGCCACGCATGGTTGGCGCGTGGGTTGCCACCAAACGGCGAGCCCATCGAAATCACTTGACGTACATATTTCGGATAGGTTTTGGCCAACTCACGCGCCATGACCCCGCCAAGGCTCCAACCCACGAGGCTGATCTTGCGTTTCATCTTGCGATAAATCGACTCAAGCCGTTGTGCCAGCAGCTCGCCTTCCGGTCCGATCGCCAGTGGCCCCAGATTGCGCCCAAGACCCCAGCAAAAGGTCTCGTATCCTTTGGATGTCAAAAACCGGCGCAGGGGGGCCGTCGTCCCGCCTGCAGCCAAAAACCCGGG
>JANOFD010000466.1:0-9905 GCA_031413455.1 Rhodobiaceae bacterium | reverse complement strand
GTCTACGGGATCGAGGACGACCAGATCCTGACCCAGGACATCTTCGAGTTCAAGCAGACCGGCATCGACGAGAACGGGAAGATCGTGGCCGGCTGTTTGGGCCCCGACGCATCGCGCCCGTCCCGCCCATCGCGGCCTGTGTCACCATTCTCACCGTTTTCGCCGTTCTCACCGTTGGCACCGTTCGCACCATTGGTTCCGTTGGTGCCATTGCCGCCATTGGCTCCGTTCGCGCCGTTAGTTCCGTTGGTGCCATTGCCGCCATTGGCTCCGTTCGCTCCGTTAGTTCCGTTGGTACCATTGCCGCCATTGGCTCCGTTCGCGCCATTAGTTCCGTTGGCACCATTGCCACCATTGGCTCCGTTCGCGCCGTTAGTTCCGTTGGTACCATTGCCACCATTTGCTCCGTTGGTTCCGTTGGTTCCATTGGCTCCGTTGGTTCCATTGGTTCCATTGGTTCCATTGGTTCCGTTGGTTCCATTGGCGCCGTTAGTCCCATTGTTGCCGTTGTTGCCGCTTTCCCCGCCTTCGCCGCCGCTGCAATTTCCCGTGCAATTGTTATCGCCACCCGTATTGGTGTCAGCCAACGCCGACGTCGACAGTGCCGTTGAACAAAGTAAAGCCGCCGCAAATCCGATTAGTGTTTTATTCATCTGAAATCTCCTGTTTACCCAGTCTCGGGGTGATGGGTGCAGGCTGCAGGCCAGTTTACTGTCCTGATTCGACACAAATGGCACAGCGCAAGACGCTGCACTTCCTTTGTCACGCCGCAAAAAACCAACAGACAGCGGCATATAAATTAATACACCGCAGCGTCCCAATTTTGGAAACACGCAAATTTTCCAGCGCCACAACGCCAAATTCGAGACCACAACGAATCGAAATCTGCGTCCCCTCACAATTCAAGAAAAATCATCGACGGTCAGCTGATTGAGATTTTTCAGTGTCCTCAACCACCGCTTCGGCAAAACTACGCGCACGTTACCGAATCTGTCTCGGGCTTACGGAAACGTCAGAGATGAGGGGCTTTGAGAAATGAAGAATTTGATGCGCGCAGCCTTCGGGGCATGCGCGATTGCGTTGTATACGCTGGCGCCGTCGGGCGCATTCGCCCAACAAGTGGGCCAGGCCAGCGCGATCAAAACCGCCGCATTTCAACAACCGCCCGCCCAGTCAAACGCCGAACTCCACCTGACCGACGCGATCATCTGGAAATCCGCGTTGTCCACGCCCGACAATGGCGCGCTTGAAGTGAAGTTCCTCGACGGCAGCAAGCTGTCAATGGGCGCGGGTTCCACTGTCGTCGTCGACGAATACGCTTACGCTGGCCCCGGCGATCCAGGCCAGCAAACCCTGCGTTACACCAAAGGCCTTTTCCGCTTTGTCTCCGGCAGCATCGCGAAAGACAAAGTCAAAATCGATACACCATCCGTCACCATCGGCATTCGCGGTACCATCTTCCGCACCCAGGTCAACGGCGATAACTCAGGCCAAACCTCAGTCGACTTCGGCCCCAACGGCGAAATCTACGAAGTCGTCCTCGTTTCAAAGAAAACCGGCAAAGTCCTGGTGCTCCACTCCGGCCAAAAAGTCAGCTTCGACGCCGACGGCGTCTTCGAGGGCGTCACCGACGGCACAATCGAAGGATGCGGCCCATGAAAACGATCGATCAAACGAGCGCTCCAATGCACCGTCGCCACACTCTGATGAGCCGTACTTCCAAGTTCGCCCTGCTTGCAGCCACAGCGAATGTCGTCTCGGCGCTGCCGGCCTTTGCCGCCTGCGGACCGACCCTCGATGTTTCGGTGCCGATCAATAACGTCAACATTCAAACACCCTATGATTGCGTCCGCATCCACGCCAACGTCGCCAACAACGTCAACGTGGATGACGACATCGTAGGCTCGCCCGACGCTTCGGCGGTCTTCGACGTTTACGGCGGCATCACCATCGGCGGACGCTTCACCAACAACGAACGCATCGAAGCCCTGACAGGCGACGCACTGCGATTTGACAATACAATCGTCAGTGGCGGCATCACCAACGACGGCATCATCGAAGCCGGTTACGGCACCGCGCTGACCTTGCGCGACAGCTCCACCGTTGGCCCCATCGTCAATGACGGGTTGATCACCGGCATCGTTGGCATCAACGCTGCCGACAACGCTTGGATCGACAGTCTGACCAATACGCGCACCGGCGTCATCCACGGCGACGAAACCGGCATCCTGATCGGTGACGGTAGCTCGATTCTGTTTTTCGGCGCCATAACCAACAGCGGCTTGATCGAAGGCGGCGACGTCGGCATCCGGCATTTTCCGGCAGACTACTCCGGTGGCATCATCAACGAACGCAACGGCATCATCCGTGGCGGCCTCACGAATACAGGCTCCATCGACGGCACAAATGTCGCCGTCCTCATTGAGTCGAATGGAAACTCCTATACGGGCGGCCTGACGAACGACGGCCTGATCGAGGCCTATAGCGGCGGCTATGTATTCCAAGCCAGTACTTTCGATGGGGACATCATCAATACCGGTTCCATCATGGCGCAGGTGTACCATGGCGCCATCCACATCGGTGGCACGATAGTCGAAGACGGTTTCCTCACCAACCGCTTCAACGGCAATTTCGAAAACACCGGTCTGATCAATGGCGGCCAAGAGTATGGCGTGCTCTTCGAAGTCGGCACCCTTCAGGGCAGCGGCGGCGAGGGCAGCACATCCGATCTGCGCAATTCGGGCAACATTTTCGGAGGCTTTGAAGTCTACGCCAATGACGTGTATGCGAATTTCACCAACGAGCGCCGGGGCGTCATTTCATCAAGCGACTACACGGCCGTCACGCTCGAAGCTCAGACCTGGAACGGCAATGTCAGCAACGCCGGCATCATCGACGGCAACTATATCGGCATGGCCATCGTCGGCGACCCGTTTTTCGAGGGCAAGTCAACGTTTGATGGCAATGTCACCAACTCCGGCCTCATTTCAGGCGCCACCACCGGACTGCTGATCGACGTCACTGAATTTTACGGCTCGATCATCAATTCCGGCACCATCATCGCCGACGGCGATGTCGGCGAGTTGGACAACGCTCAATTCTATGTGGAGTCTGAATCCTACGGCGCCGGCCTCTACATCGGCGGCATTGTAGAGGCGGAATACCCGCAGACATTTGCTGGCGACATCATCAACTCCGATCTCATCCAGGGCAAGACCGGCCTGCGCATCAACCTCGACTCTTACACCGGCGGTGAAACCGGTTTCTCCAACAGCGGCAGCATAGTCGGCACCACCAACGCCGGCGTAAGCATTTACGCGGAAAGCTGGAACGGTGATATCCACAACACCGGCGTCATTCACGGTGCGAACACAGGTTTCTTCATCAATTCCGGAACCATCATTGGCGACTTTATCAATGAGGGCGAAATCAGCGGCGGTGGCATTGATACTGGCCTTCACATTCAAGCGTTGAGCTACACCGGCAACATCGTCAACGCCGGGCTGCTCGACGCCCCCGGCAACGCGCTGCATCTTGAGATCGACTCACTGTACGGCGACATCACGAACTCCGGAACCATTCTCGCAACGGCCAGTTCAGGGACTGCCGTTCTGCTTGAAGGCAACGACAGCTTTTCTGACACATACTACGGCGAGTTCCTCAACACCGGAATCATCACCGGCGGCTCGTCCGGCACCGGCATTAAAGTCGACGACGTTTCAATCGTCGACGGCATCCGCAATAACGGCGGCACGATCACGGCTTTGGACGCCATCGACACGCGAAACGCCGCCAGCGGTATGACCATCACCAACACCGGCGGCGGCATCATCAACGGCGACCTCCGTCTCAATACCACCTACAGCGACGAATTCATCGGCGAAAACGGCGGCATCTACGGCGATATCATCGGAGTCGGGGACGGCGGCGAACCAGGCGGTCCAGATGACGTGGTCACAATACGCAATGGCATGCACTTCTTTGTGGGCGACCTCAATGAACTCGCGTTGGTCACCGTTCAAGATACCGGCGTCGCCTTGTTCGGGACCGACACATTTGGTGAAGATGGTGGCGGAGAATATGGCACCGAAGACATCAGCCTATTCCGTATCGAGGACGGCGGCCGCGCCTATCTCGACGATGGCTTCTACTTCGAGGCCGACGATTTCATCATCGAGGGTGGAGAGATTGGTGGCGAGCTCACCTATTTCCTGACCACCAATGAATCTGTCCACGGGCGAATCGTGACGGCCGGCACGATCAGCGGCACAGCCACGCTCGCGGGAGACATCTCTGTCGTGCTCGACCCCGTCAGTTTCGCGGGCTCAAGCCAAACCCAGTTCGATTATCTTGACGTCATCTCCACAGGCGCTCGAAACGGCGAATTCGACAACTCCTACATCGTCGGCAACCCTTTCTTGTTCCAGCTCGGCGTCATTTACGACGACATCAATTTGGTTGACGGCCGCGTTGACAATGATGAATCAGACACCGTCGACCTCACCATCACCCGCCTCCCCTTCAGCTCCATCAACTGCTCGTCGTCAACACTGAACGGCGACAACGTCGGCGCGGTGCTCGAACAAGCCTTCCAGAACGGCGATCTCACCCCCGAGCAACTCGCGCTCTATGCCCAGCTCTTCGCCCTCTCCGACGAATGCGCGATCACTGATGCCTTCGACGATCTTTCCGGTTTGCCCTTCGACTTCCTGGCCTTCCAGCTCGACGGCCCGTTCAAGAAGATGGTCGGCGCCCGGATCGACAGTGGCCGCTCCACCGGCTGTCTCGTGGCCGGTCCAGGCGGCTGCTTCAACCGCTACGCCGAAAACACGACGGCAGGCAGCACCGCCATGAACGACGCCTCTCCCGGCCAAGACCCCTTCGCCTGGCTCAAAACCGGTGTCCGCCGTGAAGGCACCAGCGCCGTCTGGGGCCGCGGCGTTGGCGTCTGGGGCAATACCGACGGCGACACAGCCGTGGGCGCGCCCGGCAGCGATTTCAACCAGAAAGGCGCCATCGTCGGCGCCGATCACGTGTTCTCCGACACGTTCCTGGCCGGCGTCGCCGCCCAGTTCACCGACACCGACGTTAATTTCCCCGGCCGCCCCGATCAGGTCCACGTCAACAGCTATGAAATCGGCGCCTACTCTTCGTGGGGTGATACGCAGGCCTATCTCAACGTCAATGCCAGCTACATCAAGCACGCCTTCGACACCAGCCGCCTGCTCTTCGGCGATCCGACCTCGGGTGACTTCGACGGCGCAACGATCTCGGCATGCATTGAAGCCGGTACCATCTTCGAATCCGGCGATTGGCGCTTGCAACCGATCCTGGCGCTCTCACTGGCCTCTCTCACCACTGATGGCTACACCGAAAATGGTTCGAACCCAGACCGTCTGGTGGTCTTGGACTCAGGTTTCGATTCATTGAAAACAGTCCTCGGCGGGCGCTTTGCCTATCCGATTGAGTTGAAGAGCGGCCGCCTCCTTGTGCCGGAGTTGCGCGTCAGCTGGAACCACGAACTGATGGACAACAGCGCCCAGTTCAACGCCAGACTGCTCTCCTTCGCCGACATCCCAGCATCGTACTTCACAGTCAACGGTACCGAGTTCGACCGCGATTCCGTCAACCTGGGCGCAGGCCTCAACGCCCCCATCAATGATCGAACGATTCTGTATTTCGACTACGACGCATCAATGAGCTCGGACCAGCAGTCCCAAACCGTCTCGGGCGGTCTCAGGATTTTGTGGTGAGTCAAGTCAGGGAAAAAAGATACACTGCAAACAGAGCAACCATCACCAGGTCGATAGCAACGGCAACGCCGGCCTGGCGGCGCAGATACCGCCCGCCTTGCGACACGACCAAGGCAATGAAAATGACCTTGCTGGCCCCGGCAACCGCCAGAATGAGCGGGCGTAGTGGCGGATCGTAGGCGCCATAGATCAACATCCCTCCAACAATCGCGATGAGGGCACCCCAATTGCGCACGATGATTTCGGCAAGCGGGCCCTCAATCGTCTCTCCGAAAGTCGCCTTCAATGCCGCTTGGGGCGCAATCGCGGCATAGATCATGGTCAGCGTCAAAAAACCGCTGACCAGCATGATCCAGCTGATACTACTGACAACAAAGCCCATAGTGTGCCTCCTCTCTCCAAAGCAGGCACAGGATTATCAGCTTCTGCTCTCCGGCGTTAGTACGGGCCTGCCGAGCGAATGAAGGCGATGAACTGATCGTCAAGCTCAACATCACGCACCGGGGCGCAACGCCTTTGCAGTTCCGCGCCCTCCGACCGCAACGCTTCGCCTTCCGCCATCAGCTTTGGCCCTGTCTCAGCCCAATGGCGCCTGAGCACAAACACCGAGCTGCCCGGTGAGCGCCCGCGCGTCGCCTCGAACCTGTCCCAACGCCGCTTGAAATCATTCCAGCGCTTGGTCAGGTCGGCCGACGCCGCATCGCAATAGACAGACAAGCGCCCTTCACTCAGCAGCCGCGCCGTCGCTGGAACAAAAATGCTGAAATCGCGAACCAGGCTCTCATCTCGCCGCGCATCGCCAAATCCCGCACCCCACTCCGGCGCAAACACCGGCACCGCCGAGCCATAGGCATGAAACCGCCACACCGCACCCTGCCGCGAAATGTTTGAAACCGGCGCATCCGGCAACAAAGCCAGACACCCTCCCATTTCAAATGCATGGCGAACACTGGCGTCGCCCGGTCCAAGCCTGCCGATCAACTCGGCATTTCGGGCATTAAAGCACCCGAAACTCGGCCGACCATCCGAAGCCAATGCCGTATCCGAAATCAAAATCAGAAAAATGACTAGAGCTAATAACGCAGCCCAACCCTTGCGAATTTGCATGGTGGCCTCCGTGACATGTATTCCGTACGAGACTACCACAGAGTCGCAAACTCTACCAAGTCACAAAGCAACGCCCGCAAGTGGTGCAGCGCCTGCCCTCCTCTTCAAAATTCAGCTTGACACGACAAAAAAGTTCACTTTATGTTCCACCATTCTGGCCCCGCTCTAAAAAGGGCGGTGCTCAGCTGCGACTTGTACCACTGAATAGATCGAGCAACCCTGCGCCGCCGGGCGGGGAGCAGGTGGGGTGCGCGCGAAATTTGACGCCGCGCGCACCCACCGTCTTGCCATGCTGCGCTCCCGATACCTGCACGCAGTTGGCCTTGCAGGTATCTTGCAGATAAGCCTTATGAATTAACAGATTGAAATAAAACGATGTTTTTCCTTATATGTATATCTGCATGCGTTTGCGTATACACACACCCCTCACCGGTTTTCAGCCGCCCACTTGGTTATAGATCGTCAAGAGCCCGGCCATGACGTAAATTTGGGATTGAAATTTAACCAGGCAGCCGTGCGCCAAGCGAAATACTGGGGTCAAAGTAGACTTCCCCGCTGCTGACGCCTAGTGTGGGGGCCTCCCGTTCGCGAGGTCCATCGAGGTTCCCATGGCACGGCTTGGCCGCTATTTCATCAAGGATCAGCCCCTGCACGTTATTCGGCGTGGCATCGACCGGAAGGCCGTCTTCTTCACTGACGCTGATTACGAGCGCTATCGCGACGGGCTCATTGACGCTGCAGCCTCGAACGGCACGCGGGTTCACGCCTATGTGCTGATGCCCAACCACGTGCATATGCTGGTCACACCAGAGCGCGCCGACAGTCTGCCCCGCACAATGCAGTCGCTCGGGCGGCAATATGTGGGCTATGTGAACTTCAACCACAAGCGCACCGGCACGATGTGGGAGGGACGCTATCGCGCGGCGCCCATCGACAGTGATGATTATTTCCTCATGTGTTGCCGCTACATCGAGTTGAACCCCGTGCGCGCCCGCGTGGCGGCCCATCCGCGTGACTATCCCTGGTCGAGTTATCGCGCCCATGCCCTTGGCGCGCCCGATCCTCTCATCAGCGATCACCCGAATTATCGCGCCCTCGGACGCAGCCTGCCCGACCGGCAGAAATCCTATCGCGCCCTCTTTCGCAGCAAACTTGACGAGGACTTCATCGACGCCTTGAGGTCGGCCACAAACGGCGGCTGGGCCCTGGGTGATGATCGCTTCAAGCGCCAGATAGCCAAAGCCGCCAAACGCCGCGCCTCCCCCCTGCCAGTAGGCCGCCCGCCAAACAGCGCGAAGAACAAGCGACTGAAACAGAAAGGCTGAAAAATGAAGTTGGTGAGCCCAGATGGGATCGAACCATCGACCACCTGATTAAAAGTCAGGTGCTCTACCGCTGAGCTATAGGCCCCACCAGCGGGGCGACAATCTGTCGGCACCCGCGAAAGAGCGCGGAAAATAGGGACCTCGAGCCTCGGGGTCAATGCGCCTTCGCCAATCCCGCGGCGGACAGGCCCACCTATGGCCGCGGCAATTTGTAATATCTGAGCGGCCGGTCATAGAGAAAGCGGGTGTCCTGGTACTTGAAACCCGCCTTCTCAGCCACGCGCCGCGAGCCCGTGTTGTCGGCGCGCAGATAGCAGTCCAGCGCCTCAAGCTTTGAGTGCCGGAAAGTGTGGCTGATCGCGGCACTGGCTGCCTCGCTGGCATAGCCCCGGCCCCAGGCGTCGTGCACCGTTGACCAGGCAATTTCGATCCGCCCCGTCTCAGGCGTTTCCATCGCGCCAACGCGGGCCACAAAGCGGTCCGTAGATTTCTCAAGCACCACGAACATGCCAAAGCCCCGCGCGTGCCAATCAGTCTCGTGAATCTCAATCCGCCGGTCGAGCTGCTCGCGTGTCGGCGGGCCGGTCAAGAACAACCAGTCCGCCACTTCTGGATCGTTGAACAGCGCGAACAACTCGTTGCGCCATCGCCTCGTCGACGGCACCAGCCTCAGCCGCGCCGTCTCAACGCAAACGTCCATCAGAGCCCAGGCACCAGAAACCGCGAGCACAATATCCGCGTCTCCTGGCGCAAGCCTTCAAGCCGCTTCGGATCGGCGTGGTTTTTCATTGCCTCCATCATGATGCGCGCAATCTGCTTCATCTCGCCTTCCTTCATGCCGCGCGTCGTGGCGGCAGGCGTGCCCAGGCGCACGCCTGAGGGCTTCAAAGGCGGATTCGGATCGTCGGGGATCACTTGCTTGTTCGTCGTCATGCCGGCGTGGTCAAGCGCCTTCTCGGCAACCGCCCCGTTGATATTGAAACTCTTCACCACATCCACGACCAGCAAATGGTTGTCGGTGCCGCCCGTCACAAGATATGCCCCCGCATTGGTAAGTTCCGCCGCCAGCGCCTTGGCGTTCTTCAACACCTGGGCCGCATAGACCTTGAACGGCGGCTCCGACGCCAGCTTCAGCGTCACCGCCGTCGCCGCCACCTGGTTCATGTGAGGCCCGCCCTGCAGGCCCGGGAACACGGATTGGTCGATGCCCTTCGCATGCTCTTTCTTGCACAAGATCATGCCTCCGCGCGGACCGCGCAGAGATTTGTGCGTCGTCGTCGTCAAGAAATCAAAGCCCGCATCCAGCGGGTTGCGCATCACGCCGCCTGCGATCAACCCGCCAATGTGACTGACATCAGCCATCGTCAACGCGCCAACTTCGTCGGCCACTTGCTTGAACAATTTGTAGTCATAGTCCCGCGGATACGACGAATATCCACACACGACCAGCTTCGGCTTTTCTTTACGCGCAACCTCGCGCAGCTGATCGAAATCGATCGCGCCGTTTTCCGGGTTCGTCTTGTAGCGCACAAAGCGATAGATCTTGCCCATATGCGATACCGGCGCGCCGTGCGTCAGGTGCCCGCCGTGGCTGAGCTCCATCGCCAGGATCGTCGCGCCTGGTTCGATGAAACCCAGATACACCGCCTGGTTCATCGGCGAGCCGGAGAGCGGCTGGACGTTGGCGTGTTCGGCGCGGAAGATTTCCTTAGCCCGGTCG
>JANOFD010000465.1:0-4342 GCA_031413455.1 Rhodobiaceae bacterium | reverse complement strand
GTCTCACACGAAGGGTGCAGTCCAATAACGTGTCATCACATTCCACCATTCCCGATAGATTTACTGGCGGAATGCACAACCCCTACCCAAACGGGTAGCGCGAGCAGACCGGGCTTGGCCTAGCCTCGGGTTGCACTTCAACAAAGGGGAACGCCGCGTGCCAGAAAAGCTGATCCATTTTATTGCAGCCTCCGCCATCATTGCATCCGCACTGACAATGGCATCAATCGATCAGGCAATCGCGCAGCCCACCAGCCAGTGCGCCCAGGGATATGTGTGGCGCATGGCGTCCCCGACTGACTATGTCTGTGTGACACCCCAGGCTCGTGAGGATGCCGCAAAGGAAAACGACCTCGCAAACGAGCGCCGCGAGCCCAATGGTGGTGCCTATGGACCCAACACCTGCCGGCCGGGTTTCGTTTGGCGCGAAGCCTTCCCCGGCGATTTCATCTGCGTTCCGCCACACGCGCGAACACGAATTGCCGAAGAAAACCGCCAGGGCCGCGCGAATGCGGCTGTCACGAACGCGCAACCCAGTCAGATCCCGCGCGGTACAGTACCGGGGCTTGTTGCCGGCCACTTCTTCGCCGACAGCGTTGAGCCTGGCATTTATAATTTGCGGGCCCAGCATTCACAGCTGTGCATCGGAACCAGATGGCGGGGGAATGGAACCCAATATCTCAGCGCAGAGGGATGTGTTTCGCGGGGAGCGAATGCACATCCGCTGATCGCGGTCGTGCGAGAGTCGCATCCCAATGAGCAGACGACAAATCCATTTTACACGCTGCGGCCCATTGCGTCGCTTGCAGATGCCAACCGCTTTTCAAACGGGCAATTGTGTGGCGGCGTGGCGCAGGGCGTTGTCTTCGGCCCCGAAGCCATCGACGTGACCGCGTGCCGGGCCAATACCGGCGCACCGATACAAAATTTCTGTCAGCAGTTCCCCGACTACGCACAGACCTTCCAGCTCTTTCGCCAGGGCGGGGAGCAGTCGCATCGCTACCGCATCAAAATGGGAGGCCGGGAAAATTGTGTCACGGTGCGTGGCTCAAGCATGGACGAGGGCGCCGAACACATCAAATGGGAATGTCACGCCGAGGTCGCGGCGGACAACTATCTCGACCAGGTGTTCGAATTCACCTATGTGGCGCCACTTCCGGCACGGCTGGCCGTCTGTCCGGACCACCCGTCATCGGTGCCTTGACGGGCAGAAAAGTGGACGCTTACTTCAATTCACCATAGCCCGTCGCGTCTCCGCCAACATCGCGCAGCCGTCGGCATTAGTTCTGGCCCCGCCGCTGGGCACCAAGATCAGGCGCACGTGGGTTGACATCAAACGTCAATTCCAAGCCAATGCCGCGTCAAGTACATTTAGCGTCCCTTTAATTCGCCAGCCGCGACAATTTTTCTGCGAGGGGGGCTTGTCAGACGGGTTGGTTTGTTCTATCTACGTTCCGTGTGCTGTTTTTCTTATAGTTTGGCCAGGCTGAATTTTCGTCCGTAGGCATCCCAGCTGCACAGCATCAAGAAGGTGATCGTGATCAATCACCGCGACTGCGGCGCTGCCAAGATCGCTTATGGCGAGGACAAGTTCGTCGATGCAACCACCGAGACGCTGACCCACCGCGCGGCGCTTGCCGAATTCCGCAAACAGTTGGCTCAAAATCAGCCGAAGCTGGGAGTCGAAACTGGCCTGATGGCGCTCAACGGTACCATCGAGATGTTTGATAGCTAAATCCTGGTCCTCGTGGGTCAGAGATTTTGAAGCAGTGCAGCCCCACCGTTGGCGGGGTTTTTCGTGGGGCAACGCCTATCAACAGAACAGATGAGACAGGACAAACAGGACAGTGTTTTAGGACTGTGTCCGATGTCCTGTTTGTCCTAAAATGAGGGGCGCATCTGGGCCGTTTTTTCCCCGCATTAGGACAGGCACATGGAAACCATTCTCTTTGAAGTCGCCAATGGTGCGGCGAAATTGACGCTCAACCGGCCTGACCGGCTGAACAGCTTTAATGTGCAAATGCACGGTGAGGTGGCGGCGGCGCTGAAATTGGTCGAGGAGGATTCCGGCATCCGCGCCCTGCTGATCACCGGTGCCGGACGCGGCTTTTGTGCGGGGCAGGATTTGTCTGACCGCGCGGTTGCTCCCGGCGGCGATGGCGTCGATCTGGGGGAGTCGATCGAGCAGCGCTACAATCCGCTGATCCGCCGCCTGGTCGCCTTGCCAAAGCCGGTGATCTGCGCGGTCAACGGGGTTGCGGCCGGGGCCGGCGCCAACATCGCCTTTGCCGCCGACATTGTGCTGGCGGCGAAGTCGGCGCGCTTCATTCAGTCGTTCGCCAATATCGGACTGGTTCCGGATTCTGGCGGCACCTGGATCTTGCCGCGGCTCGCAGGCCAGGCGCGCGCGATGGGGCTTGCGTTGACGGGTGAGCCGCTGAGTGCCGAGAAGGCTGAGAGCTGGGGCCTGATCTGGCGCGCGGTCGATGACGATCAATTGCAGGTCGAGGCCTCCAAGCTGCTGGAGAAGTTTGCTGGCGGTCCGACGAAAGGGCTGGGTGCCACAAAGCTCGCGATCCGCAAAGCGTGGGCGTCAACGCTTGATCAACAGCTCGACCTTGAACGCGACCTGCAGCGCAGCCTCGGGCGTTCGCACGATTATGGCGAGGGGGTTGCAGCTTTTGGCGAAAAGCGGGCGGCGAAATTTTTAGGCAGCTAAAGGATCAGCCCGCCATCAACCGGAATGGTTTGTCCCACCACATAGGCCGCTAGCGGCGAGGCCAGGAACAAGGCCACGCCTGCCATATCTTGCGGCGTGCCCAGGCGCCTGAGCGGAATGCCTTCGAGGGTCGCCTCCAACCGTTCGGGATTGGATGTCGTGACTTTGGTGAGCTTGGTGTCGACCAGTCCCGGCGCGATGCCGTTGACGCGGATGCCGTCGCCAGCCCACGCCTCAGCCAGCGTGCGCGTCAGGCCTACGGCGCCGGTCTTGGAGGCGTTGTAGGCCGGATTGCCGCGTGTCGAATGATAGGCCGCGGTCGACGACACAGTGATCAACGAACCCTTGCTTGCCGCTAGCATGTCGTGGAACTTGATCGCGCAGGCCATCAGGCTGTTCAGGTTCAGGTCCATGACTTTCTGGAAGCCATCCATCTGAAACTCGCCACGTTTGTAGACGACCGTGCCCTGGCTCAACACCAGCACGTCAAGCGTCTTGAAGTTTGGCTTCAGAGTTTCAACGGTGACAAAATCGGACACGTCAACTTGCGCATAATGCAGGCCGTTCAGGTCCGACCCTTCATCAACGCTGTAGTCGCTGACTTTGCCGCGCGTCCCCCAGACATGAACGACGGCGCCGTGCTTGCGAAAGCCCTGGGCGATGCCGTTGCCGATGCCGCTCGAGCCGCCAACGACCAGAACCGTTTTGCCGGTGAAGTCGAGTTCACTCATGCGGCTCAGTCTTTCGCGCGTTCGACGTACGAACCATCCTCGGTGTTGACAACGATGCGCGTACCCAAATTGATATGCGGTGGGACCGCCGACTTCACACCATTCGACAGTCTGGCAGGCTTGAACGACGACGATGCGGTTTGTCCCTTGACGACCGGTTCCGTATCCACCACCTCAAGCACCACACGCGAAGGGATCTCAATGGCGACCGGCACGCCGTTGTGCAGGCTCAGCGTTACTTCCATGTTCTCCTGGAGGTAGACCGCCATGTCTCCCAGGATTTCGGCCGGGACGTGCGACTGGTCGAAATGTTCGGGATCCATGAAGACGTAGGCGTCACCGTCCTTGTACAGGTAGTTGTTCTTGCGCATGTCCAGGAACGCTTTTTCAAGGCTGTCGGTTGTTTTGTAGCGATCATTTACCTTGACCCCGTCGCTGATCCGACGCATCTCAATTTGCGTCGTTGGCGTGCCCTTGCCGGGGTGAAAATTTTCAGCTGTTAGGACCACATAGAGCTTGCCATCCTTGTCGATGACATTCCCTTTGCGCACATTGCTCGCGATGACAGAAACCACTGCGTTCTCCTTATTTGCGCTGGGTGATAGCAGCGTCCCGCCGCTTCGCCAAGATGCCCGTGCCGGGCGAGGCGCGGCATGGTAACCGCTTCGCTCTGGTGGTCGCGGAACCGGCATGCCGACCGGCGGCCTTTTTTGCTGGCGCGCAATCGGACGAAGGCCGCTATTCGCCGTTATTTCGAAGGCGATGGATTCACCGAAGTCGAATGTGCCGCATTGCAGATATCTCCCGGTAACGAGACCCATCTGCACGCGTTCTCGACATATGCCGATACCGGCAAGCAGTATTATCTGCACACGTCGCCGGAGTTCGCTTG
>JANOFD010000464.1:0-3492 GCA_031413455.1 Rhodobiaceae bacterium | reverse complement strand
GCCAAGTCGACCTTCACCATTCTGGACAACGACACCAGCGGGCCCGACACGACGGCGCCACTGCTTTCAACGACGTCACCGGCCGACAATTCGGTCAATATCGCCATCAACGCCAACATTGTTCTCACCTTCAATGAAGCGGTGAAGGCAGGCACTGGCAACATCCGCATCGTCAATCTGACGACCGGCGCTGCCACGGTCATTTCCGTTGTCGACACCAATCAGGTCACTTTCTCCGGCAACACCGTGACGATCAACCCGATAGCCGATCTGCTCGCCAACAACGACTACGAAGTCCGCATTCCCAATACCGGCACTATCAAAGACATCGCAGGCAATAATTTTGCCACCTTGGCAAACCCAATCAACTTCACGACCGGGGAAGCCGGCGCTCTCATCTCGGCATCTTCCACCAGTGCAATCACCGGCACAGCCGGCAACGACGTCCTCATCGGCACGTCCGGCGATGACACGCTACTGGGCGGTCAGGGCGTGGACAGGTTTGTCTGGACGACAACCAACGGCAGCGGCGATGGCATCGGCGTCGATTTCGTCGATGCAACCGCCGGCGAGCGGCTTGATTTCAACATGTCGCTCTTGCAGACGCTGAAACTGCCCAACGGAAACGCGCTCAGCAACGGTGACATCATACAGCATGGTGTACTGCTCGGCGGTGGGCGCCCGTCTGTGGCGATGGACCCTTCGCACAACCTGACGCTGGATTGGAACGGTGACGGCGTGATCGACCTCATGATCAAGTTTGCGGTTGCACCCGTCTCGCTCACCTATGATTCGGCAAATGGTGATTTTCTTGTTGGATAGTTTCGCCTTGGGATAGTTCGAGCGGGTGAATCCAATCCAGGCCGTCGATCTCGTCAATCTGTTCGCCGATACGGACAGAACCCAGGCGCGCAATCGTCGCCAGAGACGCGCACCGTGCGCGGCGCGGCGCCCCACCCCATCAATCCGCGCGCCATCTCCAGAGCGAAGCCGCGCCGCCGGTGATCACTTGCGACCCTGAAGCCGATCTCGACGGTTCCGTCGGCGTTTGGCGCCCGGTTTTCGACATGCCCAAGATCACCATGAGAAAAATACGTACAAGTTGAGGCCAGCTCGAGTACGGCCGCCGCCTGGGCCGGATCACCGTTGCGCTGACCGGGATTTCACGACGTCTCGACTGATCCAATTGCGGCCATTGCGCGTATTACCGGAGCGCCAACAGAGGTAAAAGATCCTTGACACGCCTTAATATTGCCGTTGTCGGCTCCGGAATTTCTGGATTATCCGCCGCATGGCTGCTGTCGCAGCGCCATAACGTGACGCTGTTTGAAGCGGATGATCGCCTCGGCGGACACACGCATACTGTTGACTGCCGAAGCGACGGCGCGTCTGTTGCCGTCGATACCGGGTTCATTGTCTATAACCACTCCACCTATCCGAATTTGACCGCACTTTTCGACCATTTGAATGTACCCACCGCTCCGTCGGACATGGGCTTTGCGGTATCACTCGGAGGTGGGCGCGTCGAATACTCAGGCAACGGTGTCTTGCGGATGTTGGGGACTTGGAGAAATCTCGTGGATCCAGGTCATTGGCGAATGCTGCGCGACATCGTTCGTTTCTTCCGCTCCGCAGCGGAGCATGCGAACGGACTTGGTGATCAGGTGACGCTCCGGCAATTCGTTGCCGAACAGGGCTATTCGCAGGATTTCCTTGATCGTCACCTCTTGCCGTCGGCCGGCGCCATTTGGTCATCGCCTCCGCTCCAGATGTTGGACTACCCCGCGAACGCCTTCCTGAAATTCTTTGACAATCACGGCCTTCTGAAGTTCGTCAACCGGCCGCAATGGCGGACCGTTGTCGGAGGTTCGCGCGAGTACGTGCAGCGGCTCATGTCAGACGCCCGCATGCGCGTCTTGACGAACCATCGTGTGACCTCGATCAAACGCGCACGAGACAGCGTTGGGGTTCATGCCCAGAATGGCTTTCACGAGTCGTTTGATCAAGTCGTTATAGCAGCCCACGCCGACCAAGCGCTCGCGATGCTGGACGACCCTACGCCGGATGAACGCGAAAGCCTCCAGGCGTTTCGCTACACGCGAAACCGTGCCGTGCTCCACCGCGACGAGACATTTATGCCGCGCAGCCGCTGGCTTTGGTCCAGCTGGAATTACCTGTCGGACTCAGGCGCCGATACTGCAACTGCCACGATCACCTATTGGATGAACGCACTGCAACCACTTGCCGGGAAGAGCAATTTCTTTGTTACCCTCAACCCGCACCGAGAACCGGCACAAGGCACCGTCGAACGCGATTTGTCCTATGATCATCCAGTTTTCACGACTGAAACCGCGCGCGTGCAACGCCAGCTCTGGTCGCTGCAAGGTCGTCGAAGGACGTGGTTCTGCGGGGCCCATTTCGGTGCAGGTTTTCACGAAGACGGGCTGCAAGCTGGCTTGGCGGTTGCCGAACAGCTAGGCGCTGTCACGCGGCCGTGGACACTGGCCGATCCGTCGACACGCATTCATGTTACATCCAGGCCGGCTCTTTCAAAACCAGTGTTGGTGGAGGCTGCGGAATGAACCAGCCAACAGGCAACGGCTCGGGGCGCAGCATCGAAGCGCATTACGATCTTGGCAGTGATCCTGGCTCTGTGAGAACCAAAAATAGAGATGGGGCAAGTTCAGTCGCCTGAATATCCCTTTCTCAAGCAGTGTATTTGAAACTCGTTTGTTGAGGATTCTAATGGGCATTCTACCCAACTCAATTGTTGAGACGCGCTGGAGACAAGCCATCGCGCGCATCGAGCACGGACAACTGACATTTGTCGGGCCCGATGGAGCGGTACAAACCGTCAAAGGGTCGAGACCCGGCCCCGCAGCGCAATTTAACATTAAGGAGTGGGGGGTGTTGAACCGTCTTGTCGCTCGCGGCGACATCGGGCTCGGGGAGGACTATATCGCTGGCGCGTGGGAAACTGATGATGTTGAGGCCTTGATCTCTCTCTTTTTATTGAACCTCGATCAATTCGAAGGCTTCGCGCACGGAGATCTTCTCAATCGTCTAGGCTTTGTAATGCTCAATACGCTTGTGCGCCGCAACAGCCGTTCCGGCAGCAGGCGCAACATCGAGGCCCACTACGATGTGGGCAATGATTTCTATTCGTTGTGGCTGGACGAAACGATGACCTATTCTTCAGCGCTGTTCAAAGCGCAAGGCGTCACCCTCGGCGATGCGCAGCGATCCAAGTATGAGCGCATTCTGGGCAAGTTCTCGGGTCCGCGCGCAAACGTCTTGGAAATTGGCTCGGGTTGGGGTGGTTTCGCAGAAATGGCGTCCACATCCGGCCACGAAGTTACTGGCTTGACAATATCACCATCGCAATACGACTTCGCAAAGAAGCGCCTGGGCGCGAAGGCTGACATTCGCCTGCAAGACTATCGCGAAGTCAAAGGTCTTTACGACATGATTGTCTCGATCGAAATGTTCGAG
>JANOFD010000463.1:0-3048 GCA_031413455.1 Rhodobiaceae bacterium | reverse complement strand
GGCATCGATGGGCTATACGGGCAGCAAGAATATAACGGATTTTCAAGCCAAGGCCCAGTTCGTGCGCATTTCATCGGCGGGCTTGCGGGAAAGCCATCCCCATTCAATTCTGGTGACACGCGAGTCTCCCAACTATCCGATGTCGGGATGACGCCTGGCGCACGTTTGGCCGCCGCTGGCGAAATTCTTGCGGAGATCATTGCGCGCAAGGCTGCGGCTGATCGTACGATCTCTGCGTGGGGCAAGGCCCACCGGTTTGCAGGTTCGAAGGACCGCGCGGCCATTGGCGAGCGGGTCTATGCGGTGTTGCGGCGCTATAACGAATGCGCCTTCGCCATGGGCAGCGACGCGCCGCGTGCCCTGGTTCTGGGCTCACTGAAAATTCTGGACGGATTGGATGCAGAGCGCATTGGTGCTCTGTGTACGGATGGATCGCATGCGTTGGGCGCGCTGAGCGCAAGCGAGCGTGATGTGCTGCATACGGCACCGGTGCCAGATCAGCCGTGGATTGAGCATAATTATCCCGAATGGCTTCATGGGGCGCTGGTGTCGGCATTTGGTGATGACCTGGCGCGCGAGTTGGCTGCTTTATGTCAAAGGGCGCCGTTGGACTTGCGGGTGAACACGCTCAAAGCGCAGCGCGAAGACGTGGTCCTGGAACTTCAGGCGTTGGGTTTGCATCCCGCACTGTGCAAGCAGGCTGCGACCGGGATAAGGCTTTCCGCCGGTAGCGACGTCAAAATTACCCAGTTGCCGTGCTATCTTGAAGGCCGGGTCGACGTGCAAGACGAGAGTTCACAAATCGCGGTGCAGCTTGCGGCGGCGCGCGCCGGTGACGTGGTGGTTGATCTTGCCGCCGGTGGTGGAGGCAAAGCGCTCGCGTTAGCGGCATTGATGCAAAACAAGGGGCAGATCATTGCCAGCGATGTCAGCCACGAACGGTTGCAACGCATGATGCCGCGGATCGAACGCGCGGGGGCTACGATCATCGATATTGCCGGAGATCCCTATTCCGAAAGCGTCAGAAACCGCGTCGGTGATGGAGCGGATCTTGTGTTTATCGATGCGCCATGTTCCGGAAGCGGAACGTGGCGGCGCAATCCGGAATCGAAGTGGACCCTGGATGCAGAGCGGCTCGATGGGTATCGTGCAGCGCAAGCTCAACTTTTGGAGCGGGCAGTGGCACTGACCGGGACCTGCGGCCGCATTGTGTATGCAGTGTGTTCCGTCCTTCCGGCAGAAGGGCCTCGGCAGGTTGAGAGTTTTTGCAGGCGCTTTCCGACGTGGAGTGCCGCAATGGAGCTGACGTTGACGCCCGCTCGTTCTGATACAGATGGGTTTTTCGTCGCAGAGTTGAGGCAAAGCACAGCTTGATGTTTGCGCGTGCTGACATGGCGGTTATAGTGGGGGTATCATGACCAGACGACAACGCCGGTTTGTATTTTTGCTTGGGTCCTTGAGTGCCGCGACGCTGGCGACGGGTTTGATTGTTTTTGCTTTAGGCGACGCCACTTTATACTTCTACAGCCCAAGCGATGCGAAGGCGCGGCGCGTGCCTGCCGGGCAAGCCATTAACCTGGGCGGCCTGGTCACTTTAGGCAGCGTCAAACGTTCGAACGGAGTCGACGTCCATTTCAGAATTACGGATGGCGTTGCTGAGGTTTCGGTGACGTACTCTAAAGACTTGCCCGACCTGTTCCGGGAAGGGCAGGGTGTTGTTGTGACCGGCGCGTTCCGTACTGACGGCGAATTTGAAGCCTCCAACGTGCTTGCCAAACACGACGAGAATTACATGCCACCTGAGGTTGCGCGCGCTTTGAAAGCTAAGGGCGTGTGGAAGCAGGAAGAGCGCAAGCCGTGAGTGGCAGTTAGGTTCCGTGTTTATTTCAATCTAACGCCGAATTCACGTTCCGGACAGTTTTAAGTCATAATTTAAGGCCTATATACTTGGGTCAGTAGAGATCGCCGCCGTTTTTGGGCCGGATTGCCGATCGTTTTTTGAATGGAGAAATTAATGTCTGATAATTCATCTGCTCCTTTGGTTGTCTCCTCCTCGAAGTATCCGCGTAAAAGCGTGATGATTGCGAGCGCTGCGGCGTTTTCTGTGGCAGCGATTGGCGGCGCGGTTTTTGGATTCTCCTTGAGTGGCGGGGGCGAGCAGGCCATTGCAGAGCCACCTCCGGCAATTGCTTCGGTAGCAGCGCCCGCGCCGGCGATGCTGGGCGTTTCCAGCCTTCCGGGAAATTTCGCCGACATCGTCGAGCGGGTATCGCCAGCGGTTGTGAGCATCAAAGCCAAGGTTTCGGGACCGCAGGTGTCTGAGCTGAAGGGCGACGAGATGGAAAATGTTCCTCCGGCGCTGCGAGAGTATTTTGAGAGATACCGCCGTGCTCCTGAGCGCGCGAAGCCGCGCGGGGGGGAAGTACAGGGGTCCGGATTTGTGGTCGACGCCACAGGCTATATGGTCACGAACAATCACGTGATCGCGGATGCCACCGACATTGAGGTCAATTTTGTCGATGGGAAAAAGTTCAAAGCCAAGCTCATTGGGCGTGATGCGCTGACTGATATTGCGGTTCTCAAAATTCAAGGCGGGACGAAATTCCCGTTTGTGAGCTTCGGCGATGACAGGGGCGTGCGGGTTGGCGATTGGGTGTTGGCGGTTGGCAATCCGTTTGGACTGGGCGGCACGGTTACAGCCGGAATCGTTTCGGCGCGTGGCCGTGATGAAGTCGGCGGTGCGCAGTTTACAGACTTTTTGCAGATCGATGCGTCGATCAACCGTGGAAATTCCGGCGGCCCGACGTTTGACCTTTCAGGGCGTGTGATCGGAATGAACACAGCAATCTTCTCGCCGTCGGGTGGAAGTGTTGGCATCGGATTTGCCATTCCATCAACCACGGTGCAGCGCGTTGTTGCGGAGTTAAAGAATGCGGGTTCGGTGACCCGTGGCTGGCTGGGCGTAAAAATCCAGAGTCTGGACGACGATTATGCGCAGAGCATGGGGCTGTCACACACCAATGGGGCGCTGGTCAATGAGGTCGTCGA
>JANOFD010000462.1:0-1998 GCA_031413455.1 Rhodobiaceae bacterium | reverse complement strand
CTCGAAGGTTACGCAATCGCGAAAGTCAAATCAGATGTGTGAATCCCGTAGCCCGCAAGCGGGAGAAGGGCTAAGAAAAAAGTGTAAGCCCTTCTCCCATTTATGGGAGAAGGTGGATCGCCGCTCTTCGCGGCGAGACGGATGAGGGACTTCGCCAGGCAGAGTTGAAACCGGCGTGAATGCGCTCTTCGGTGGCGGCTATCAAGGTGCTGTGCGTACACAAAGAACGGACGATGTGACGGAGATTTCCGCAGTTCCGCGCCAATGTTACGCTGTGACGGGTCGCCAGCAAAAATTCGATCGGGTTTGGCTGCGGTTGGTAAGGCGTCAACTCTTCTCCGCCACCAGCATGTAGTTCACATCGGTGTCGGTCGAGAGCAGCCAGCCTCCGGTCAGTGGGTTGAACATGACTCCGGTTTCGCTTCGGCCGTTGAGGCCGGCGCGGGCTAGCGCGGTGTCGAGTTCTGTTGGTTTGATGAATTTGTTCCAGTCGTGGGTGCCGCGGGGGAGCCAGCCCAGGATGTATTCGGCGCCGACGATGGCGAGGGCGAAGGCCTTCGTGGTGCGGTTGATGGTGGCAACGAACATCAAGCCGCCGGGCTTGAGCATCGTGGCGCAGCTTTTCAGGAACAAATTCAGGTCGGCGACGTGTTCGATGACTTCCATGTTGAGGATGACATCGAAGCGCTCGTCCTGCGCGGCCAGGTCTTCAGCGGTGGTGGTGCGATAGTCGATGGTTAGGTCGTTTTCTGCGGCATGAGTGCTTGCCGTCTTGATGTTTTTTTCGGAGGCGTCGGCGCCCAACACGTCGAAACCCATGCGCGTCATGGGTTCGCTGAGGAGGCCGCCGCCGCAGCCGATGTCGAGCAGGCGCAAGCCCGTGAATGGCGTCAGGCTCTTGGGGTCGCATTTGAAGTGAGCGACGGACTGATCGCGAATAAATTTTAGGCGAACTGGGTTAAATTTGTGCAGAACGCCGAATTTGCCGTGCGGGTTCCACCACTCTGCCGCCAGAGCCGAGAATCGGGCTATCTCGGCCGCGTCAATTGTGGATGAAGGCGATGTGACGGCTGACACGGTTGTGAAGTCCTGCTTGCTGCGTGACAAAGTCCCGAAGGCTAACTATACCCCAGCCACCTGCAGTCAACCCCTTGATCAAACGGACGTAACGCCGCGCCACGCCATGCCCAGACTTGTCATGAAGTTCGGTGGGACGTCTGTGGCGGACCTCGAGCGTATCCGAAATGTAGCCCTGAAGGTTCAACGCGAGGTCGAGCGGGGCTACGAGGTGGCCGTGGTGTTGTCGGCGATGGCCGGGGAAACCAACAAGCTGGTGTCCTTGGCGCGCGAGCTTTCGCCGCTGCATGATGCGCGAGAATACGACACGGTTGTTTCTGCCGGCGAGCAGGTAACCGTGGGGTTGCTTGCGATTGCGCTGCAGCATTTGGGGATTCAGGCGCGCTCGTGGCTGGGGTGGCAATTGCCTATCCATACGAGCGGGATGCATGGCTCGGCTGCCATCACCGGCATTGACGTCAAAATTATTGAGGAACGGCTGGCGCTAGGTCAAGTCGCTGTTGTGGCAGGCTTTCAGGGCTTGGGTCCGGACAACCGGATCACAACTTTGGGGCGCGGCGGCTCGGATACGAGCGCGGTGGCGCTGGCCGGGGCGCTCAAGGCAGAGCGCTGCGATATTTATACTGACGTGGATGGTGTTTACACGACTGACCCGCGAATCACGCCCAAGGCCCGCAAGCTGGACAAGATTTCATACGAAGAAATGCTCGAGATGGCGTCGCTGGGGGCTAAAGTCCTGCAGACCCGTTCGGTAGAGCTGGCAATGATACACCGCGTGAGGGTGCAGGTGCTTTCGAGCTTTGAAGAGTTCCTTCCGAACGTTCCGTCTCCGCTGATCTATCAAGGCGTGTTGTACATCGTAAAGGATGGCGGCATTCTGACCACGGTGGACGCCAAAACAGGCGAGATCTTCAAGCAGGG
>JANOFD010000461.1:0-7832 GCA_031413455.1 Rhodobiaceae bacterium | reverse complement strand
AGCAGCACGCCGTCGCGGCGCTCGGTGAGGACGGGCGGGGCCATGGCGGATGCGTTTCAAGAGGCCGATACTGTTGGCATCACGCGGCCGTGCACGAAGCACAATTGGCTGGTGCGCGATGTGCGCGATCTGCCGCGGATTATGCATGAGGCGTTTTACATCGCGACGACTGGGCGGCCGGGGCCGGTGCTGATCGATATCCCGAAAGACGTGCAGTTCAAGCGGGCGCCTTATGTAGGGCCCTCGAATATCCGGCACAAAACTTATCAGCCGCGCGTCAAGGGCGATCTGAAGAAGATTGAACAGGCAGTGGAGATGATTGCTTCGGCGAAACGTCCGGTGTTTTACACGGGCGGCGGCATCATCAATTCGGGGAAGCTGGCGTCGCATTTGTTGCGCGAGTTCGTGCGCCTGACGGGCTATCCGATTACTTCGACGTTGATGGGGCTTGGGGCCTATCCCGCCTCCGACAAGCAATGGCTTGGTATGCTGGGCATGCACGGCACCTATGAGGCCAATCTTGCCATGCATGATTGCGATTTGATGATCGCGATTGGCTCGCGCTTTGACGACCGGGTGACGGGGCGGCTGGATGCGTTTTCGCCGAACTCAAAGAAGATCCACATCGATATCGATCCATCGTCGATCAACAAGAATGTGCGGGCCGAAGTTGGCATTGTCGGCGATGCGGCACATGTTCTCGAGGACATGATCCGGCTTTGGCGGGCGAAACAGCTGAAGGTGGATGGTTCGGCGCTGAGCGCCTGGCTGATGCAGATCGAGGGCTGGCGGGCGCGCAATTGTCTGGCGTACAAGGCCTCGAGCGACGTGATCAAGCCGCAATATGCGATCGAGCGGCTATATGAACTGACCAAGGGGCGCAGCACCTATATCTCGACCGAAGTTGGTCAGCATCAGATGTGGGCGGCGCAGTATTACCGGTTTGAAGAACCGAACCGCTGGATGACTTCGGGCGGGCTGGGGACGATGGGTTACGGTCTGCCGGCCGCAGTTGGTATCCAGGTCGCGCATCGGGATGCGCTGGTGATCGACATCGCGGGCGAGGCCAGCGTGCAGATGATGATGCAGGAATTGTCGACGGCGGTGCAATTCGATCTGCCGATCAAGATTTTTATCATCAACAACAAGTACATGGGGATGGTGCGTCAGTGGCAGCAATTGCTGCATGGTGGGCGCTATTCGCACTCGTATTCCGAGGCGTTGCCGGATTTTGTCAAGCTGGCGGAGGCCTACGGCGCGGTCGGCATTCGGGCGACGAAGCCGGACGAACTGGACGACAAGATCCGCGAGATGATCAATGTGAACCGGCCGGTGCTGTTCGATTGCGTTGTCGATCAGACTGAGAACTGCTACCCCATGATACCGTCGGGAGCAGCGCACAATGAGATGATCCTCAACGATGCGGCGGGTGACGCGAAGGTGAGTGAAGCGGGAAAGATTTTGGTCTGATGAGCAAGCAACCTGGTTCAGCTTATTTTCTGGATGATTCGAAGAAGACAGAGATTCGAACGACGTTCTGTGTGCTCGTCGACAATGAGGCGGGCGTTCTGGCGCGGGTGATCGGGCTGTTTTCGGGGCGTGGTTATAACATCGAAAGTTTGACGGTGGCGGAGGTCGATCATCTCGACCACACCTCGCGGATTACGATTGTGACTTCGGGGACGATGGAGGTTCTGGAGCAGATCCGCCATCAGCTTGAACGGTTGGTGCCGGTGCACAAAGTTTTTGATCTGACGGCCGAGCATCCAGGGATCGAGCGCGAGATGGCGCTGGTGAAGGTGGCGGGTATCGGCGAGAAGCGGGTTGAGGCGCTGAGGCTGTCGGATGCGTTCAGGGCGCGGGTGATCGATACGACCCATTCGAGCTTTGTGTTTGAGGTCACGGGCAATCCGCAAAAAATTGACGCGTTTGTCGATCTGATGAAGCCTTTGGGGCTGATGGAAGTGTCGCGTACCGGTGTGGTCGCGATCAGCCGCGGCGCGGAGGCGATGTGACCCCCCGCGCCGGAAATGGTTTGGTGTTACGGCCCGACGCTGGTGATCATCATCACGCGGCCGCTCTCGTTGTAAACGTGGGCGGTGAACAATTGCCCCGTCATGACGCCTTTGGCCAAGTAATCCCACTTTTGCGCTTCCGGCGAGATGTGGGCCCCTTCGACGTTAAGGCGCGGTCCGGTGGTGTCGCTGACGACGCGGCCGTTGCCGTAGACTTGAAATGCGAACTCTACGTTGGGCGATCTGATCCACATAGAGGTCGGTTCGCCGGGGCGAAACGTCCGGTCGAGCCAAACACATTCGCCGGGTCTCGGCGGCGTAACCGATCCGGGCGCGCCAGCAGGTCGGAAAAATATCGTCATGGCAGTGGCGCCCGGAATGCCTGCGCCATCAACGTCGTGGTTGACCATGATCCTCATGTTTGCGCCGCCACGGCAGAGCAAGGGATAGCTCGGCGGTTCCGCCAATGCGGAGGTGGAAACGGCGCTGATACTGGCCGCGAACGCGAGCGCGGCGATGCTGAGTTTCAGTTTCATTCAGAAGTTCTCCCAGTATACGAGAATCGTTGCGACCCTCGTGCGGATTGCCGATTGGCAAGCTTGCGCACGCCGGAGCTTCCCGTTGCCGGGAATGTCGTGTTGTGGCTCGGCGCACGCAAGTGCGCGCTGTCACACTTCTGGGTACGCGGGAATCGGACCACAAATCTTTGACGCTTTATTGGAGACGGATATGCGTGTTTATTATGATCGCGATGCGGATGGGAACTTAATCAAGGGCAAGAAGGTCGCGATTATCGGCTTTGGCAGTCAGGGGCATGCGCACGCGCTGAACCTGCGCGATTCCGGGGCGAAGGACGTGGTGGCGGCATTGCGGCCGGGCGCGTCCGCCGATAAGGCCAAAGCGCAAGGCTTCAAGGTGATGGATGTCGCCGACGCGGCGAAGTGGGCCGACGCGATGATGATGGTGACGCCCGACGAGTTGCAGGCCGATATTTATAGAGAGGCGCTGCACGGCAATATGAAACAGGGCGCGGCACTGATGTTTGCGCATGGCTTCAATGTGCATTTTCGTTTGATTGAGCCGCGCGCGGACCTTGACGTTCTTATGGTGGCCCCAAAAGGTCCAGGGCATACCGTGCGGTCGGAGTATCAGAAGGGCGGCGGTGTGCCGTGCCTGATTGCCGTCCACAAGAATACCAGCGGCAATGCGCAAGAGATCGGTCTGTCCTATGCCAGCGCCATTGGCGGCGGGCGTGCGGGGATTATTGAAACCAATTTCCGCGAAGAGTGCGAAACCGATTGGTTCGGCGAGCAGGTGGTGCTGTGCGGCGGGCTGGTGGAGCTTATTCGCGGCGGCTTCGAGACTTTGGTCGAGGCGGGGTATGCGCCGGAGATGGCCTATTTCGAATGCCTGCACGAGGTGAAGCTGATCGTCGATCTGATCTATGAAGGCGGGATCGCGAACATGAACTATTCGATCTCGAACACGGCTGAGTACGGCGAGTATGTGACGGGGCCGCGTATTATCACGGATCAAACAAAGGCCGAGATGAAGCGGGTGCTGGCCGATATTCAGTCGGGCAAGTTTGCTCGCGACTGGGTGCTGGAGAACAAGGCGGGGCAGGCGAGCTTCAAAGCGACGCGTGCCAATCTCTCAGGACATCAGATCGAAGAGGTCGGCGCAAAACTGCGCGCGATGATGCCGTGGATTGCCAAGAACAAACTGGTCGATCAGGCGAAGAATTAGATCAGAGCCGAAATGGGCTACTATCTTCGTTCGTTATCGAAGGGGTCTGAACAGATGCTGCTCGCCGAGCTTCGTACCAAATTAAAGATTTCCGCGCCCAACGCCGCGATCTCCATTGAAGGCGGCAATGAGTCGAGCTGGACCCAGCCGTTCGTAACTACCGGTGATTGCGAGGTTTGAGAGCCTGGTTGCGACCTGGACGAGCCTCCAGATTGACTTCTACGAGAGGCGTTTTCGGAGTTTGTGGCGGAGAAAGACAATGTGCAACCACAGTCGGCGGCTCATTGGCTCGAACGATACTTGTCGCAAGTGTGATCGATCTACGCCATCAGCTTGCTTTTCTGCGATGGCACTTGGGGCTATCACCGGACAATTCTAAACACCAAAGGAAATTTTATGCGCATCGGAACTCCGCTTTCTCCTTCTGCGACCAAGGTCATGCTTTTGGGGGCGGGGGAGTTGGGCAAGGAAGTTGTTATTGAATTGCAGCGGTTGGGCGTTGAGGTGATCGCGGTTGATCGTTATGCGGATGCGCCGGGGCATCAGGTGGCGCACCGGGCGCATGTGATTGATATGACCGATGGCACAGCGCTTCGCGATCTGGTTCTGAAAGAACGGCCGCTTTTGATCGTCCCCGAGATTGAGGCGATTGCGACGGACGAGTTGGTGCGCATTGAGGCGGAAGGTTTGGCACGTGTCATTCCAACGGCTACTGCCGCACATATCACGATGAACCGCGAGCGTATCCGGCGTCTGGCGGCGGAAGAGTGTGGATTGGCGACATCGCGGTTTGCGTTCTGTTCATCGCTGGACGAGCTTCAGCGTGCCATTGACGGCGGGGTTGGGTATCCCTGCTTTGTCAAGCCCGTCATGTCATCTTCGGGTAAAGGGCAGAGCAAGATCAAGGACGCAGGGCAGGTCGCTCAGGCGTGGGATTATGCGATGGCGGCGGGGCGGGTGAAGCAGGCGCGCGTGATCGTCGAGTCGGAGGTCAAGTTCGATTATGAGATTACGTTGCTGACAGTGCGTCACGCAGGAGGCACGTCATATTGCGAGCCTATCGGGCATGTGCAAGTCGACGGCGATTATGTCGAGTCCTGGCAACCGCAGGGCATGACGCCAGTGGCGCTGGAGCGGGCGCGCGGGATGGCAAAGAAGATCACGGACAAGCTGGGCGGCGCCGGAATTTTTGGCGTCGAGCTGTTTGTCAAAGGTGATGATGTTTGGTTTTCGGAGGTCAGTCCGCGGCCGCACGATACGGGGTTGGTGACGCTGGTGAGCCAGCATCAAAGTGAGTTTGCGCTGCATGCGCGGGCCATTCTGGGTTTGCCGGTCGATACGAGTTTGCGGTCACCCGGTGCCAGCGCGGTGATTTACGGCGGCCTCGATGCGAAGGGAATTGCGTTTGAAGGTGTTGATCGGGCTCTGGAAATTCCGGGGACTGAGTTGCGGCTGTTCGGTAAGCCGGAGGCGTTCAGGAAACGCCGGATGGGTGTGGCTTTGGGGCGTGCCGATAAGGTTGAGGCGGCGCGCGCGCGGGCCAAACAGGCGGCCTCATTGGTGCGGTCCGTGACGACTTAGATTATTTGATGTTGATCGCACCCAAGAGGTTTGAATAGTCGTCGGTCCATAATGCGGATTTCTGGTCCGGGGCGAGGGGGCGCCAGAGGCCCGTGTGGCTCAGTGGCGTCAGGGCATTGGGATCCGGCGACAGGGCGATCCAATGGGATGAGCTGATCAACCTTTTGGCTTGGGCCGCGTTGGCTATGAAGACTTGGGCTATGCCGGTCAAGCCGGCGGCGCGCGCGGTCTGGGCTACAATTGGCTCAAGTTTCAGATAGCGGTTCGAAATGTTGAAGATGATCATTCCGCTGGGTGTGAGCTTTGAACGCAGCATGCTCATCGCTTCACGCGTCATCAGGTGCGTTGGAATTGAGTCCGAACTGAACGCGTCAAGTACCAAGACATCGAATGATCCATCGGCCTCGCGCGCCAATGACAGGCGGGCGTCGCCGATGACGATTCTGGCTTTGGGGGCGCAGTCTTTGAGAAACGTGAAGGCGCCGTCGTCCTTGGCCAGTTTGACGACAAGGGGATCGATTTCATACAGAGTCCACAAATCGCTGGGTCTGGAGTAACAAACGGTGGCGCCAGCGCCGAGGCCGATCACACCAAAGCGCAAACTCGGGTGTGCGGATTGCAGGGCATTGATCGCCTGGCCGAGCGGTCCTTCCACGGCGTAGTACGTCAGCGGTTCGCGGCGCTTTGCCGGTGCTGTAGCCTGGGCGCCGTGGATTGTTGTGCCGTGCGACAGGATCAGGTGCTGTTGATCCGAGGTTGTGTAAACGCGGTAGGCGCCGAAAAAGCTGCGGGCTTCGGTGAGGATGTTGGCATCGTGACGCGCGTGGAGCAGCACAAACATCGCGGCGAGAGCGAAGGCGAAGCGAAGGGTGCGTTCCTGAAAGTGGTAGACCAGCAAACACAGCGGCGACAAGACTGCGACCATCGCAAAAACCGGAATGTCGGAGGCGTTGACTTCCAGCAGACGCAGCAGCACAGCGCCGATCACAGCTCCAAGCGGCAGTGCCAGGTCCAGGCGATTGAAGCGCAAGCGATCAGCCGGCGGCAAAAGCAAAACACGGGTGAATCCGGCCGCTACCAACGTGATGGGATATTCAAGAATGCCGGAGAAGAATTCGGGGGCCATAACGGCGTTGAAGACGCCGCCGAGTGCGCCTCCCAAGGACATCCACAAATAGAACTCAGTCAGGTGGGTGGCATCTGGCTTTGTTCTGGCAAGTTCGGTATGGCGGGCGAGGGCAATCACGAAGAAGGCAATCAAATGGAGGCTGAGGCCGGCCAGATTTGATCCGTCAAACCACATCATCGCTGCCAGCATGACCAGCGCCAGCGCTTCGGCTTTGAACAGAAGTGGCCGGGCAATCACTTGTCTTTGAGCGAAGGCAAAGATGAAGGTGACGAGGTAAAGCGCAAGGGGGGCTGCCCACAGCAGCGGCATGGCGGCGATGTCGGTGGTGATGTGTGTGGTGACGCCGAGGAGCAAACTTGAGGGGACAAAGGCCAGCGCCACCCAACGGAAGCGTTCGAAGCTTGTGGGTTTGGCCTGCGCGGTGGCCTCTGGTTCTGCCGCCTGCGTGGGCGCTTGACCGGCCACGCGCAGGAGTGCAATCCCTGACACAGCGATAAGGACGATCAGGACGAGAAAGCCTTCAGACCACAGGGTGCTTTGTGAGGTCACGCCCGCAAATGGTTCAATGAGCAAAGGATACCCCAGCAATCCCAACAAACTGCCGGCATTGCTGGCAACATAGAGTTGATAGGGATCTGATGCTGAGGGGTGACCCGAGAGCGAAAACCAGCGCTGAAGCAACGGCGAGGTGGCGGCGATAATTGTATATGGCAGCCCGACGGTGAGAGAAAAAAGTCCTATCAACCAATAGGTGGGCATTTCGCCTGCCGGCGGAAGCGTGCCCGCAGGAACCGCGAGCGGCAAAACCAGTGTGGCGCCGAGCAGCACTGCGACATGGACTGCAATCTGGGCGCGCAATGTCAAATGTGTGCCAATGGCGTGCGCATAGAGGTAGCCCAGCAACAGCGCGGTTTGAAAGAAAAGCAGCGCCGTGGTCCACACGGCCGGCGTGCCGCCAAGCAACGGCAGCACCATTTTCCCAAACATGGGCTGGACCCAGAACAGCAGTGTGGCAGCGGTGAAGGTCGCGGCGGTGACGATGGGGATCACCAGGTTCATGGCGCTTGAGGTTGAGCGAGGAAAAGGGCCCGTACTGGGTGAAGCAAAATCCTGCATTGGCCTCTGCCTCATCTGTCATTGATTCCAGGTGCTGGCGATCACGTTCTTCCTGTTCTGGGTGGTCTGCGGCAGCGGTCTGTATCTCTACGCCTTCTTTGAGACCGGCGTCGCCGACGCCTACAGTTCGGTCGAGGCGCTCACGCATCGCCAGTGGTTCGCCGCCGTGGCGGCCTTTCGGCTCGCTGTGGTTCGTGACGTTCCGGGCGTGCTCAACGTGACGCCCGACGGCGTGTTGCCGCTCC
>JANOFD010000460.1:0-1368 GCA_031413455.1 Rhodobiaceae bacterium | reverse complement strand
ATTGCAGCATACGCAGCTATATTGCGCCCTTTCATTTTAGAAACTGTTAATTTTTTATTATATCTATCTATTTTCAACTAAAACAACAAGTATGAAAAAATGTACTTTTTTACTCTTCTTCTTCTCCCTTCTATCAATGGGGTTGTTTGCTCAAAACAAAACTGTTATCGGCCGAGTTGTTGACGAAGGTGGAAGCCCTGTGCCCTTTGCTTCAATTAAAGCAAAAGGCTCTAAATCTGGTGCTTCAGCTGACGCCGATGGAAAATTCTCTATTAATTGGAGCTGCAAGCCGTTCCCTTTCTTGTCTGGGTCACTCGGGAAGCGAGTTGCGGTGTGCCTCTAACGCCTTAAATGCATGAAGTAAAGCGGGCCCAATTGTCTCAGGCCGGAATTGTGCGGCTCACGCCGCCTTGGCGGCGCCCTGGACACTCCAAAGCTGCACCATCGCGCGCGCTTTGGCCTGTGGCATGCCATCGTAGATTTTAGCCACACCTTCCAGGAAGGACATTGGCCGCGACTTGCCGAAGCGCTTGAAGTCGAGCTGCAGAAATATTGTTGTGAACTGGGATTTATCGGCGCCAATAGACTTGCAGGCAATCGCCAGCGGCTCGCCGCCCATGTCGGAAACGATCCGCCGGGCCGTCGCGTCATCGGTACCCGTCACGACAGCAAGCGCAGCCGTAAATCCTGTAACATCGCCGGCCTTGGCTTTGCCAACCAGCGCATTCACTTCACCCGCCGCCCAGTGAGAGACCTTGTCCTTGCCAAAGCGCGCCGCCAGCCCTTTCTCGGCCAGAACTTCGGCGATAACGCTATCGAGATCCTTGGCGTCAATCGAAAAGCGCTGCACGATGACTTGGCGCAGCGCTGCAGAGGCAAACCAAAACATCTGGTGCGCCAAGTCTTTCGGCATGTCCCGCCGCTCGGTGAGTGGCTTGCACAAACTGTTGGTGCGCTCGGCTAAGGCAACCAAATCGTGGAAAACTGCGCGCGGAATGACAGCGCCTGAATTTGCCAGCAGCGTCTCAATCACACGTGGTTCTTTAATGGCCACAAGGGCGCTCACCACGTCGGCGGGCACGTTGGCGCGTTTGGCAATCGCTTCGCGATGCTCCGGCGATTTTGCATTGACGATAGCAATAAGATCTTCCGTTGTCAGAACGGGGGAGTGATAAAGAATGGGAGCCGCGATCTCAAACTCATCGCTGGCCAATAGCTTGATCAACTCGCGAGGCGCGCTCTCAAGATTGGCTAGACGTCCCGCCACCTTTTTGCGAACGTCGGCTTCGACTTGATGAATGAGGCCTGTGAGTATTTGGTCGATGAGTCCTCGCACTTCCGGCGACAACTCACCTTCGCTTTCGAACA
>JANOFD010000459.1:0-8071 GCA_031413455.1 Rhodobiaceae bacterium | reverse complement strand
GGCTTCGTGTTGAATCTGGTCCGACGCGCAACGCATTTCCGATGGTTCCAATCAACCAAAACGCGCTCTAGTTTGGCAGCCGCCGTCTAGCGTTCGTTGCGAAAGAGACGTGCGAACACTGTCGCGGAAGTTTCGGCTGAGTCGGAGGCCGGTGCCGTTCGCCAGACGGATCGTGGCGTCGCCGCTCGCTAGCGGTGCGATTTCGAGAATTCCGTCGAGCGCGACCAAGGTGCGGCGATGAATGCGGACGAAACGGTTCGGGTCCAGCTTGGTCTCAAAACTGGCCAAGGTGTCGCGCACGAGATGGGTGCCGGTCGCGGTGTGGAGCGCTAAATAGTTGCCTTGGGTTTCGATCCAATCGACATCCGACAGATCCACCAGCGACACGCGGCCGCGCGATTTCACTTCAATGCGGGTTAGGTGGGCGTGCGGCCGAACGGTCTGTGCGGCCGAAGACTGCAGCCGTGCGACCAGGCGTCGGCTCTCTTCCGCATGGCGCCAAAAGCGAACGGCGTGGGCGACAGCGGTGAACGCCGCGAGGCAGAAGGCCAGCAGTAGCCAATTCGCCGCGACGTGGTCGGGAAGCGCAACCAAAACCGGGCGGCTGTCACCGACCTTCAGCCATGCTGCCAAGACGCAGGAGAGGACGATCAGTCCGAGCGATATCCCCGCGCTGCCCAGGGAGTGGATCGTGGCGTGACGCCACAACTTGCCGCCCTCGATCGGGAAGCGGCGCGTTAAAGCCAAGAGCAACGGCGTCGATGTGGCACCCAACAGGCTGGCACCCAGAATTCTGACGGCTTCTTGGTCAAGGGCGACGGTGCCGTTCGCTCGTGCGAGGTTGCCCGGCTCAAGGACGAGCAGGAAGGTCAGCCAATAGAGAAAGCCAAGGCCGATTTCTCGGCCCCACCCTTGTGCGGCGTTGCGAATGTTCTCCATTGGGAAAGACTGCTGCAAACCGCCCGAACTGTCCAGAGAGCTTGACTTTGTGACGAACGGCACTGGAAATGTGATGGGCCGTTGAACGCCCAGGTACTCATCATTCGTTCGTGCCCCTACATTCGGCTCTCATTCCATGGGAGCGAAATGTGACAGCGAACGCGTACCGGTTGGGCTTTACCATCCTGTTCCTGATAACCACTGTCCTGGCCCGGGCCGCTCAAGTTGAAGGCGGCCGGATTGACGGGGTGCCCATTGGCGGGTTGACCGCCTTCAAGGGTGTGCCATTCGCGGCGGCGCCTGTCGGTCAGCTGCGTTGGCGCGAGCCGCAACCGGTCGCGCCGTGGTCCGGCGTGCGCCGGGCCGACAAATTCTCGCCTGCGTGTATGCAGGTCGGCATCTCGATGTCGGGGGAGGCCCCGCCCGCGATCAGCGAAGATTGCCTCTACCTCAACATCTGGACGCCGAACGAGCGCGGGCCGTTGCCGGTGCTGGTGTGGATTCATGGCGGCGGCTTTGTGAATGGGTCGGCTGCGATGCCGCTCTATTCAGGCGATGCGCTCGCGCGCCGCGGCGTCGTCGTTGTCACGGTCGCCTATCGGCTGGGGGCCTTCGGGTTTCTGGCCCACCCGGAACTCACCCGCGAGTCTGCGCATCGGTCGTCTGGCAATTACGGGCTGATGGATCAGGTCGCGGCGCTCAAATGGGTGAGGCGCAATATCGCGGCGTTTGGAGGGGATCCGAACCGCGTCACGGTCGCCGGGCAATCGGCGGGATCGATGTCGGTCAGTATCCTGATGGCGTCGCCGCTGGCGAAGGGGTTGTTTCACCGTGCGATCGGTCAAAGCGGCGGCTTGTTCGAACCGGTGCAGTTGGCACCGCGGTTTCTACTCGCTAACGCAGAACGCGACGGCGAGGCTTATGCGGCATCTGTAGGGGCGAAATCGATTGCCTCTCTGCGCGCCCGCTCCGCCGACGCGCTACTGAAGGGCGCGTTCGGACCGGTCTCGCATCCGGTTATCGAGCCGTATCTTCTGCCAGAGACACCCTACGACGTGTTCGCGGCGGGCCGTCAAAGTCAGATGCCGATCCTCATCGGATCGAACGCGGAGGAGGCGCGCTCGCTGACCGATCCGAAGGACGTGAAGGCTTCGACCTTTGCCGCCGACATCGAAAAGACGTTTGGTGCCTTACCGCCGCAGCTGATCGAGGCCTACCCGCATCGAACCGACGAAGAAGCTCGCCGAGCGCGGATCGCGTTCGAAACCGACTTGCGCTTTGGGTGGAACATGTGGGCTTGGGCGCGACTGCACACGAGTCAAAGCAACAACAAGGTCTACTCGTACCGCTTTACGCAGAAGCCGCCGTTCCCAAACGACTCGGTTTATGCGGGTTGGGGTGCCAGCCACTTTGCCGAACTCTGGTACATGTTTGATCACCTCGACCAAGAGCGCTGGCGCTGGAGCGCCGGCGACCGTAAGCTCGCCAATGCGATGGCGAGCTATTGGGCGAACTTCGTCAAATCGGGAAATCCGAACGGCGGTGGATTACCGAACTGGCCAGCGTTTCAGGACGCGCATGGTCCGCTGCTCGTCCTCGGCACGCCGATCACGCCGGGCGAAGTGACGGGGCGCGATGCCTTGAACGTGTTCGACGCGGTCTATGCGCAGGTGCGTGCGTCAGCGAACAAGTAGGCGCGGACGGTACTATGAAGGGCATACCAGGAAAGCCCGCGCTCGCGCAGGTTCAAATTCAACCTCGGCTCATTTCGCGGTGCTGATCGGGGTTGACAGCGCGCGCTCTAGTTCTTATCTTGTTCCCATGCGCCAATTTTCGTGATACGTTGGCGGAATGGCTTGACATTGTGAACTGGAATTTGAAGGTGGGGCGGCGCCTTCTCGTGAGCTCGCGCGGAAAAAACAATTGCGGGTGGGTGGGGCGGAATGCGGCCCCGGCGTGAACAGGACACTTGGGACAGGAGTTTTGAGACAGTGTCTTGTGTCCTGTTTGTCCTGAAAGTTCGGGCTGATTTGTGCGGTTTTTTGGGTTAAATGAGACACGGTGTATGCTTAAATCCACGCAAAGGAGGCTCTCATGCGCAAATTGACGGCGGCTTTGGTTGTGGCTGTGCTGTGGGGCGGTGTGGCGGGCGCGGAGGAGCCGAAAAAGTCTACGCCGAGCGCCAACCCCGAAAGCTGCGTCGTCGCGCGCACGATCAAGGGATGGACGTATGTCGATCCCACGACGATCACGCTAAGGGGCGGCGCGAAACGCTACAAGGTCACGTTCCACAGTCCATGCCGCGAAGCCAATTGGGGCTTCACGGTGCGCGTCGAGAGTTTCGGCATGTGCCTGCGGGTGGGCGACGTGTTGGTCTTCGGCAGCTCGCCGCATATGAGCGGACGCGGCGGGTTCCAGGAACGCTGCATTATCAAGTCGATCGAGCTGGTTCCGCCTAAGCCCTGAGTTTGGCGCCGGTTGATTTGGCGACGGCGCCGATGATTTTGCCGGACACCATTTCGATATCAGCCTCGGTCAACGTGCGCTCGCGCGGTTGAAGGCGCACCGCTATCGCCACGGATTTGTGACCGGGTTCAACGCCCTGGCCTTCGTAGACATCGAAAACGGTGACACTTTCGATGAGGGCGCGGTCGGCTGAGGTGGCGGCTTTGATGATTTCGCCAGCGCTGACTTTTGCTTCGACGAGGAAGGCAAAATCCCGCTCAACCGCCTGGAACTCCGGCAGTTCCAGCTTCGGTTTGGTCTTGGTGGGCTTGGCTTTTGGCGCGGGCAGGGTTTCGAGCATCACTTCGAAGGCGGCCACGGGACCGGTGAGATCAAACGCCTGCAGGATCTTGGGGTGAAGCTCGCCGAAATAGGCGAGCACATTTTTCGGCCCCAGGCGCAAGGCTCCGGATCGGCCAGGGTGATACCAGGCGGGCGCATCGGTGGTGATTTGCGCCGCCTCACCCGAGACGCCGCAGGCTTCCAGGATTGCCAGCACATCGGCTTTGCTTTGGAAAGCGTCGGCGTTCCAGGATTGTTTGGACCAGCCGCGCGGACCGGCGCCGATGCGAATGCCGGATGCAGCGGTCAACTGCTCGCCGGGTTCAGGACCGTAGAATTGTGGGCCCACTTCAAAGAGGCCCAAGTCCTTTACGCCGCGCGCGGCATTGCGCTGAACCGCTGCCAGCAAGCCCGGCAACACACTGGGACGCATGGCATCGAGGCCGGCCGAGATCGGATTGGCGAGGATCAACGCTTCCGGCACGCCGCCGAAAAGTGCTGCTTGCGCTTGCGAAATGAAGGACCAGGTCATGGCTTCCGAGAGACCACGAGTCGCTAGCGCTCGCTTGGCCTGGCGCACGCGCTTTTGCATCGGCGTGAGAACGGGCAGCGGGATTGATGGGTTGCGTGGCAACGGCGTCGACGGAATTTTGTCGAGGCCCACAATGCGCACCACTTCCTCGACGAGGTCGGCGGGGCCGTGGATATCCGGGCGCCAGGATGGAACGCTGACGCGGGTGCCGACTATGGCCCTGAAGCCCAAGCGATCAAGTATGCCCATCGCTTCGTTCTGATGCATTTTAATGCCGCAAAGTCTTTCGACGAGTGCCGGATCGAAGGTGATCTCGCGCTTGCTGTCTGGGGCGCGGCCGGCGATGGCGACGTCGCTTGGTTCGCCACCGCAGAGCTCCACTATGAGTTTCGCCGCGAGGTCGAGGCCGGGCGTGACATATTCGGGATCGACGCCGCGCTCAAAGCGGTAGCGGGCGTCGGAGTTGATGCCAAGCTCGCGCCCGGTGCGCGCCGTGCGAACCGGATCGAAATAAGCGCTTTCGATAAGGACGTCTGTGGTGCTTTCACTGACGCCGGTGGACTCGCCACCCATAACACCGCCCAAGCCCAGCACGCCTTTGTCGTCGGCGATGACACACATCTGTGCGTCGAGCATGTAGGTCTTTCCGTCCAGCGCGTTGAGCGTCTCGCCGGGCTTTGCCAAGCGCGCATGGATTTCGCCCTTGAGTTTGGACACATCGTAGACATGCAACGGGCGGGCGCGATCAAGAGAAATGAGATTTGTAATATCGACGAGAGCCGAGATCGGACGCAGGCCAACAGCCTTAAGTCTTTGCTGCAGCCAGGCGGGCGATGGACCGTTCTTGACACCGCGGATGACGCGCCCGGCAAAGACGGGGCACGCAGACTTTGAGGCGTCGTCGAATTGCAGCCCAATGCTGACGGGATTGTTGAAGCGCGCGGTGATTTTCGTGGCGGGCTCCGGCTTCAAACGGCCAAGGCCTGCCGCCGCAAGATCGCGGGCGACGCCGCGCACGCCGGTGCAATCGGGGCGATTGGGCGTGAGCTTTATTTCAATGACCGGATCGATCAGGCCCATGAACTCGGCGAAGGGTTGGCCTACTGGCGCATCGGCGGCGAGTTCGATGATGCCGTCGTGTTCCTGGCTCAGGCCCATTTCGCGTTCCGAACACAGCATGCCGTTCGACTCGACGCCGCGAATGGCTGACTTCTTCAGTTCAACGCCTGTACCTGGAATTGTGGTGCCGGCATGGGCGAACACGCCCTTCATGCCGGTGCGCGCGTTGGGGGCGCCGCACACGACTTGCAGTTTTTCCGTGCCGGTGTCGACGATGCAAACGCGCAACTTGTCGGCGTTGGGATGTTTTTCCGCCGAGACCACGTAGGCGACCGTGAAGGGCGCCAGAGCTTTCGCTTTGTCTTCGATGGCCTCGACCTCGAGGCCAATATGGGTGAGGGTTTCAGCAATCTTGTCGACAGGAGCCGCCGTGTCGAGGTGATCAGTGAGCCAGGACAGCGTGAATTTCATTGCACGGTCTCCTTCGTCGGCGTCAGCACTTCGATCAGGCGGAAGCGTTCGCAGACGACCAGCATGCCGGGCGCGAAGCGGCCCCGGCGGGTGAAATAGTCTTCGTGCGCCCCGCGCCAGTAGCCGTAGCTTTGGTCGCCCTCGCCCTCATCGTGCGCGAACTGCGCGTCGACTTGGTCGAAGCGTTGGCTTTTGATCTCTGTCGTTTCGATCACGCAGCGCGGGGCTTGCGCGCCGTCGAGCACGATCCAGCGGTCGCCGGGCTTCGGCATCGGCCAGGTTTCGTCTTCGTATTGCGAGAGCGAGCAGCAAGTCGCCGTTTTCTTGCCGATAAGAACAAGCGCGAGCAGTTCGTCGGCGAGTTCAGGACTGTCGCCGAAAGCCCAGCGTTGCAGGTGTTGGTATTGCGCGGGAACGTCGCTCATCGGCTGAGCCCTCCGGCAAGCGACGGCACGTCAAGCGACGAGAAGCCGTAGTGCTTCAACCAGCGCAGGTCGGCGTCGAAGAAGGCGCGCAGGTCGGGGGCGCCGTACTTCAGCATCGCCAAGCGATCGAGGCCCATGCCCCACGCGAAGCCCTGATACTTCTCAGGATCGTGGCCGCACATTTCGATCACCTTCGGATGGACCATGCCGCAGCCGAGAATTTCGAGCCAATCATTGCCCTGACCCAGTTTGATTTCGCTGCCGGAACGGTCACAGCGAATGTCGACTTCGGCGGAAGGCTCGGTGAAGGGGAAGTGGGAGGGACGCAGCCGCATTTCGACTTTCGGCACTTCAAAGAGCGCGCGGCAGAATTCCTCCAGTATCCATTTCAGGTGACCCATGTGTGAAGTCTCGTCGATGACCAGCCCTTCGATCTGATGGAACATCGGTGTGTGGGTTTGGTCAGAGTCCAGGCGATAGACGCGGCCTGGCACCACAATGCGGATGGGAGGTTTCTGCGCCATCATGGTGCGAACCTGCACTGGCGATGTATGGGTGCGCAGAAGATGGCGCACGCCATCAGGCTTTGGTTTCAGATAAAATGTGTCGTGCATCTGTCGGGCAGGATGCTCTGGGGGAATGTTGAGCTTGGTGAAATTGTAGTCGTCGAGCTCGATGTCCGGTCCTTCGGCAACGGCAAACCCCATGTCAGCGAAGATCGCGATGGCTTCATCCAATATTTGGGTGACGGGGTGAATGCGGCCCACCATTTCGGGCCGCATGGGCAGTGAGACATCGATGCGCTCGGTTTTGAGTTTTGCTTCAAGCGCCACATCAGTCAGCACCGCCTTGCGCTCTGCGATGGCCGTTGTTACGCGATCTCGCATGCCGTTGATCACCGGGCCATTGGCTTTTCGTTCTTCCGGTGACATCGAGCCCAAGGTCTTCAGGGCCTCGCTGATGGAGCCTTTCTTGCCGAGCAAATCCACACGGGTTGCCTCAAGCGCCGTTTCGTCGGCGCTGGCGGCGATGCGTGCCAGCGCGCCGCTCTCGAGTGATTTCAAATCTTGCATTTCAGTGTCTCCAACGAATTGCTTCGCGCCTGTGAGGCGCATGTTCTCACGCCCTGGCCCTTGGGGTCAGAGGGGCTTCACGCGATTGAAAGCGTTCAGGAGAAACTAGAACCGCTTACGCCGTCGCCGCGTTTGCCGCCTGGGTGACCAGGGCCTTGAAGGCCTCGGGCTCGCGCACAGCGAGGTCAGCGAGAATTTTGCGGTCAACCGCAATGCCCGCTATCCCGAGACCGTTGATAAATCGGCCATAGGTGAGCCCATGTTCGCGGACAGCGGCGTTGATGCGTTGAATCCACAAGGCGCGGAAATTGCGCTTCCGGAGCTTGCGGCCGATGTAGGAATGCTGGCCTGATTTATCGACCGCGGCGTTGGCCGTGGTGATGTTGTTCTTGCGGCGGCCGCGAAAGCCTGCTGCTGCTTTGAGAACTTTCTTGCGTCGAGCCTTGCTCGGGACGCTACGTGATGCGCGTGTCATGTGTGTTCGTCCTTACCGGTTATAGGGCATCCAGAGCTTTACGCGCGGGGTATCACTCGCTGAGAGAATGAATGTTCCGCGGGCGTGCAGTTTGCGCTTGGATGAGCGCCGGATGAGACGATGGCGTTTCATCACGCCGCCATGTTTGACCTTACCGGTGGCCGTCATTTTGAAGCGCTTTTTAGCGCCGCTTTTGGTCTTCAACTTGGGCATTTCGGTCTCCTTATGCTGGAAATGTCGTACATGGTCCCCCTCACCGAAACCCGGGAGCCCCCCCCCGCCGCCCCCCGGACCCCCCCCCCAAGCCCCC
>JANOFD010000458.1:0-2605 GCA_031413455.1 Rhodobiaceae bacterium | reverse complement strand
GTTCGCTGTGGACGCGGCCATCTGGCGCGACGATGGGAAATTCACTGACCGGAAGTCGGGTAATGGATTGCACGACCCAGGTGAGGTCCGGATCGCCGGCACCGGCGACGGCTTCGTCGAGGATGCGGTCCCAATCAGCTTGAGTGGTGGCCGGGCCGATGGTAACGCCTTCGCCACCATATGAACGGTTTGGCTTCATGATGAGCTGTTCGCGGTGGCTGCGGGTGAATTCAAGCAGACCACCCTCAACATTGTGCGGCAGCGATGTACGCCGGTCGTTGATGACGCGTGTCCACAAGACATGGCGGCGGAATACACGGCACTCTTCGGCATTGAAATAAGTTTCGGCGATGGCGGGGTCGGTGAGAATTTCCCAGCAGCTTTTGTGATCGAAGTCGCCGACCATGGACGATACGACGCGGTTTTGTTTAAAGAGTTCCCGCATGCCGTCGAGTGGTTTACCCAGCTCTGCTTCGGCTTCGATGAGGTCGCGCGTTTCATAGTCGCGATACACAACGTCGACGCAATTGTCTTCGTAGTAGACTTCTCCGTCTTTGACGCGAAGTTCGGAAGGGTCGGCGTGGGTAATGCTGAGGCCGAGTTTCTTGGCGAAGTATGCGGTGAGTACGGATTGTTCGTTGATGCCGTCTTCCGCGTATTTGGGTTCGACGAAGCAGAGTCGGCAGGTGTCGCGGCCAATGGCGCGGGCGTGGTCGATCAACACTTGAATGAAGAGGTCGCGTTGATCACGCGGCAGCTCGATGCGCAAAGTGGGGTCATGGGCGAGAAGGGTTGGAACGATGTCGCGCATGACGAGGTGCTCTGCGAGTGGCGAGTAATTTATGCCACCGACGCCGGACAGGTTGGCTTCCATAAAGTGCAGCGTGTCCTGCCAGGTTGCGGCGGTAAAATCGCAAACGGCGTCGAGCCTGCCGTAGACGGTATTGTTGCGATCATGGGCCGGCGTCCACATTTCGCGGAGCCACGCCTCCTCGCCGGGTGAGATGGCGATGATCTGGCGGATTTTTTCCACATTCAGATACAAAGACGGCAGGCGTTTGAGCGCTTCGGTGAGGCGCTGGCAGACATACTGGACGTAGCCCAGTTGTTCATTCATCGCCAACAACGGACGCAGCATGACAGGGATGGCTTCCATTTTGCCGTCGCGTTCGTAAGTTAGTTCGTTGGCGAGTGCGTCATCGCGCAGGCGTTGTGAGATGCGGGCGAAGGTAAGATCGCTGACGTGGCCAGCGGCGCGGCGAATGCGGCTGTCCAGCGAGGCGCCTGCGAGGCCCGCTGTTTCGCTTGGGCTGAGTATAGATGGCATTCCGTTTCCCCTGGGGCGCGTTTCGAGTCGTGGCGAGACTTCAAAGGCACCGAATAGCACGGCTTCGGTTCATTGTTCACCGCTGGAAAATATTGACACTTGATTCTGTGGAATTTGGCTTTTTCCGTGGGTTTTTTGAGCAAAAAGTGACACAAATGTATGTTGTTTTCCAATCTCAGGCCGCCGTTTGGATGATCCCTTTCGCTACGGCATTCTTAGCCCCGCTTGGCGTGATAATTTTTTGAACGGATGAAGGGCCTCGGGGCAATGTTGATCCGTGGGTGTATGCTATACTTTCCATGAGGCCGCCTCGCCCCAATAAATATAATCTTTAGTACAAATATGGAACAAACGCGAAGGGTTGTCAAGGGCGATCGAGGCTGTTTGGTAGGGGTATTGCACATGCTGCGCACATTGGGTTGGCTGTTATTGCTATTTCTCGCTGCGGCGGGAGTCTGGGTTTATTTCTTTCTCCATGCAGCAGGCGTGTTCTTGAACATCAACACCAAAGCCGTTGGTGTTTGTACGCCCGTCAATGGGGGTGGTGTTGTTGGCGTGGAAGACATTGCCGTCGATGGGGAAACAAGCCTTGCTTACCTCTCGGGCTATGACAGACGGGCGTCAATCGCCGGGCAAAAAGTGCGTGGTGCGATTTGGACTTACGCGCTGAACATTTCGAATGACGTGCCGGTTGACGCCACGGCGATTGCATTGCCCGGTGGATTTCAGCCGCACGGCATCAGTCTTTTTCGTGGAAGTGACGGCAGGAAGACACTGTTCGTCATCAACCATGCCGGGGGAAAGCACTCCATCGAGATGTTCGATGTGAACGGCGCACTGCTGTCGCACCGCCGGACCGTAACGGGCGCTGGGCTCGTTTCACCGAACGATATCGTTGGGGTCGGTGCGGATTGGTTTTTTGTCACGAACGATCACGCAAACGTTAGCGGCTTGATGCGCACGGCTGAAGATTTTGGACGGCTTCCACTATCGACAGTGCAGTTTTTTGATGGGCGGGAATTCTCCACGGCTCTTTCCGGTCTTGGCGGCTCGAACGGAATTAACATTAGCGCCGACGGGCGCTCGCTTTACGTTTCCGCAGCATCGGAGCGTCGTGTGTATGTCTATAACCGCGATCCGCAAACCAACTCGCTTGCGCCGCGCGCGTCGATAGACGTGCCAGGTTTTGCCGACAATATTGACGTTCTTGCGAACGGTGATTTACTTCTTGGGCTGCACTCGAAAATCTTGGACTTTCTTGCCCATGTTGGTGATGCA
>JANOFD010000457.1:0-2905 GCA_031413455.1 Rhodobiaceae bacterium | reverse complement strand
CTTGGCGGAGGTGATGGACAAAGACGACCACGTTACGCCGATGAAGCAAGGCGAAATTGGCGAGATTTGCATCAGCGGCCCGCAGGTGATGTTGGGCTATTTGAACCGTGCGGATGAGACGGATAACGTGCTGCGTAATGGCCGCCTGCATACGGGTGATTTGGGCTATATGGATGCGGATGGGTATTTCTATATTGTCGACCGTTTGAAGGAGATGATTATCGTTGGCGGGTATAATGTTTACCCGCGCAATGTGGAGGAAGAAATTTACGCCCATCCATCCGTTGCGGAATGTGCGGTGGTGGGCCTCACCCACCCCACGCGTGGGCAAATGATTAAAGCCTATATTGTGCTTAAAGACGGCAAAATACTGGATGAGGCCGAGCTTAAAGCCCACCTTAAACCACGCATTACCGCCTATGCGCTGCCGCATGCGGTGGAGTTTAGGGCCGAACTACCGAAGAACAATATCGGTAAAATCCTCAAGCGCGCGCTGGTGGTCTTGGATAGGCCCTGATGCGCGGTCCCGACTTGCTCAACAGAGCTGGAAATTCGACGGGCACAGCCTGTGGCGTGACCACGTCGCCAAACCCTATGTCAACTTGTATGGGAATCTGAATTTTTCCCAGCGAGGCCTTTGTCCGCACCCTCACGCCGCCATATTGCTGATCTTCGCGGATCGCGTGCGCCACAAGGTTGCGGACGTCGAATATCAATCCATCGTCGTCTGCATCTTGTGTGCAAATCTGCCGAAACGTGTTGGCAATGGTGTCCACGGCGCTGTCGCCATATCCTAACAGATCCAGGTCCTGCGTTGGGCGAAAAGGGTCATCCAGCCACACCGTGAACAGCATTGCGCCTTTGAGGATGAAATTGTCGCGATGTGGCGAAGCGCTCAGGCGGCGGATGAGCCCTTCAAGGCCGTAGCGTTTCAGGACTATGTCGAAGCTTGTGTTCTTGCTGCGCGCCACATTGCGAAGCCGTGCAGCAGCCGACGCCGGTACATTGGCCGGTTTATCCTTCATCTGCCATTGTCCCTTCAATATAGGGGCGCAGAACTGACCAGATGCGAAGCTTGTGCGCAAGCTTGGCTATTTCGTCGGGCTTGGCTTTGCGCTTGCGGAGTGACATTCGCAATGCTTCTAGCGCTACATCGAGACCCACGGTGTTTCGAAAGCGAAAGCAATCAACAACTGTTTTTGCTGCGCTTGTGATGTTGACGGGAACTGAATCAATGATGTGCGTCTCGACATCTGTACTCAGAGCGTGCGATCCGAACCTGACAAAGCGAACCGGTGGCGTTGTGAGTTTTGGTTTGCGAGAGTTTTCTCCGATGGCGACCCAGACCCAGTTTGGACTTTGAAGCGTGATCTGATGAAAGGCGAGTGCTGACACGAGACAAATGACACCTTTCGGCACACGCTTTGCGGCTTCGGCCAGGCTGTGTCCCATTGAGATTTCTGCACCGTCCAATTCGTAGAGGCCGCGAGATGGGCGTGTGACGGTGCCTTGGTTCACAAGTCTGGCCAGGGTAGGCGCGTGGATGCCATTCGCCAAAAACTCTGACAGGCGCATGATTCCGTTTCGACCGAGGAGGTCGAGCACTCTTTGTTTTTGGCCAAGGCGGGATAGTTTTTTCATGTTACAAAATGTTTGTGTTTATACGTAACTACATACGTTTTGTAACATACCATTTGATGGATTAGAAACCGATTAAGCGGCGCCGGTTGGATGCGTCGGCACAAAAAAAGGGTGGCCAGGATTTCTCCCGGCCACCCTTTCCAATCAGGCGTTCGCGTATTTACGCGGCGGCGAGGTTGACGGCTTTGGCGCCGCGGGCGTCTGCTTCGGTGTCGAAGCGGACGCGCTGACCTTCGGTCAGGGCGCGCATGCCGGCTTGCTCAACGGCTGTGGCGTGGACGAATACGTCCTTGCCGCCGCCGTCCGGCGAGATAAAGCCGAAGCCTTTTGCTGTATTGAAGAACTTAACGGTTCCAACCTTCGAAGACATGTAACATTCCTTATTTATGCAAAAAAAGCGCCCAAGCGAAATGCCGGGACGCCGTGAGAAGCTAGGCAAACGTAAGAGAAGGATTGGGAACCGGTTTCTTCGATCCGCGATGCGAACACATTTTCATGCAAAAACACTTCATGCGTAAACACTTCGTCTCGTCAATCTTGGCCCGCACTTCACAAGTGTGCAGCCGTCACAGAGGGTTATATACGCATTTACGCGGGGAAAATCAATGGCCGGCGAAAGTGCCCCAAATTGCGCAACGTTGCGGGTGAAATGGCGGTTCTGCGCCGTTGGAACCGGCCTCAGAAGTCGAAAAATGGTACCTTTATGAGTGTTCCGTTGCTTTTGCGGCCAGTTGTTCTGATGCCAGCCATTTGCTGGTTGTGACTTTAACGCGATCTTTACTGTGTCCCTGAGCGCTTATTTTAAGCGATTGCTACGACAATGGCCTCCCGGATGATTGTCTGACGAGGATTGTTTTTCATGACCCAACCGCTGCGCATCGAACAATTGGACCAGAGCCTGCGGGCCAATGGCTTGATTGAAGTTCAACATGCCGTGCAGTTGCGGCGGATGATCTATGCCAAAGGGCATGTGAGCAAGAGCGACGCTGAGATTTTGTTCAGGCTGGATCATGTGTGTTCGAACAAGGACGCGGCATTTGCGGGGCTCTATGTCGAGGCGCTCACCGATTATTTCGTCTGGCAGAGCGAACCCAAAGGCTACGTGACGCCGGAACAGGCCCGGGTCCTGATCGACAATGTGGCAGGTGATGGGCATGTCAGCGGCAAGACCGAGATGGAGTTGTTGCTGAACATCGTGCATTGGGCGCGCGAGGTTCCGGGCGAGCTGACGGCTTTGGTATTGGAGTCCGTGCGCCAGGCCGTG
>JANOFD010000456.1:0-2961 GCA_031413455.1 Rhodobiaceae bacterium | reverse complement strand
TTCCACCGCGTGTCGAAACTGTCCCCCAGTAGTTGCGTCGTGCGAAAAAATTTCGACCCCCAGTCTGTGGCGCTTTGATTTCAAGCGGTGCAAAGCTGTTGCACTAACCGGCGGCCACAGCACATGACAAAAAAGAACAATGTTATAGATCCAGATCCGGACGTCATTCGCTCCGCTTGGTTCATGATTCGAAATCATGGCGAGAGAGCGATGCGCGAGGCTACTCGCCAGCAGCAGGCGATGATCAGACAAGGCGACCCTCGCGGGATCAGTCTTTGGTGGTCGATCGGCCAAGCCATCCAGGAACTGCGCCGCACCAAGCGCGAGCCGCACGAGACTTTGAACTAACGCGCTTGAGCGTCCCCAACCAAGGCAAACGATGCCCAAGTTGCGGGATGGGCGAAGCGCGGGTTGGCCGTGTCTTGCATGAGTGACAGCATGGCTTGGTGCAGCGCTGCGGCCCGGCCTTGGCGCGGATATTTTTGAAATTGCGCGACCGTGGCTGTCGTCAAGCGTTCCGCGGTGTCATCCCATACCGGCCAATTGGATACCAAGATCGATCGCGCTCCGGCGTAGAAGAAGGCTCTGGCAAGGCCCGATAGGCCTTCGGCTCCTGGACTGGCGCCGGCGGCGGTGTTGCAGGCCGACAAGATGATCCAATCGGCCCGAAGGTTCAGTTGAGCGGCCTCAGAGGCGCTGAGGTATCCGTCGTCGAGGCGGCCGGGTTGTTTAGGCGTACTGAAGACGAGCCCGGGTTCGCTTGTTCCAAACTGGCTTGCAGTCAATGCGTGGGTTGCAAATGCGATGACGCGTTTGCGCGATAAATCCAGGGTTTTGAGTTGTGTCTCCGTTGCCTGGCTTCCCAGGTAGACGTCGTTGGAGACGGATGCGCCCATTGACTTGGCGAGCGAGCGCAGTTCACGCACCGCGAAGGGTAGGGCCGGCAGGCTTCGCAGCGTATTGACGGGATTGCCAAAGCCCGCAAATGGTTCGCTGCCGGAAGGCGAGGCCGAAAGCGAGCGCAGGGCTTTGAAACTTGAGATCGAGGGCACGGAGACAAGTGCGTGCCGTTTGGCAAGCCAAGGCGTGTCGCGCAGATCAGCGGGATTGGAATCCGCTGCGGTGCCACCTTTGGGAGGAGACGTTATCAAGGCGGAAGGTGGCAGGCTTGAGAGCGATCCGCTTTGAATGACAAAGACCGTCGACTTGTGCGCGAGCACAGGTGCGATGGGGTGCCACAGGTGGCGATACAGCAAATGAGCTCGCTGGCGGTCGAAGGGAGAGAATGAGCCTTGCCATTGGTTGGGATCGAGTTGGCTTCTGAGGACCGAAACGTGTTTGGAAATTTGTGCGTTTGTCAGCGATGCGCGATGCCATGCTGATTGCTCTCGAGACACAGCGAAGACGTAGGTTCCGTCGTCGACTGATATTATCAGGACCAACACTTCATCGCGCTTCAGCAAGGCTTGAGCCTGGTTCAAGGTTACGGAGTTGCCTGCCACATATTCTGAGTATGGCGGATGCTCGCGCTGCAAACGGGCGCTGATCGTGCGGGCACGCGTGTCCAGTGCATCAAGGCGCTTGCGAAGTGATGTGCTTTGCGCGCGCGTTGCGGGATCGATTGATCCCAGTGCGACCGCGTGTTGACGGTCCATAAGATCATGCTGACGGATGAGTTGCTGCTGTTCGCGCAACAACGCTGCAAGCGGACTGGAGCCCAGCGCGAAGCGCAAAGCCATGTGTTCCACAGCGGCGCTGGCTTCTCTGGCGATGTAGAGTTCTGCGGCCTCAAAAGCTTCAGAGAGGCGGGCGGCGCGGTACGAGGCCCGGATAACTTGCAGGAATATCTCAGCGTCGTCCTTGCTGCGCCTGTTGCGGGAGGTTGTGGCCGCGCGCATGGCATAGGCGAGCGCTTCCGCGGTGCGGCCACGTTTGAGGGCGCACCTGGACAGAAAATAATTCGCGCGACCAATTTGAATGGCGTTGGGCGAGAGGTTAGATTCGAATATGTGCAGCGCTTCGCGGGTTAGTGCGTCTGCGGCGGCGTATTGCTGTTTGGCGAAACGCAGTTGAGCCAGGGCCCCCAACACATAGGCCGTGTTGATGTGTTTTGCGCCAAGCGCCTTTTTGGTGACGGCCAATGCTTGCACTGCGAAGCTTGTGGCGTGTCCCAACCTGTTGCGCCGCTGAAGAACAGCGCCAAGATTGCTCATAGCAACGCCCGCCGCACTACTGTCCTTGCCGAAGTGGTGCGCGTTGATGTGGAGCACACGTCTGAGAATTGTCTCGGCTTGGGCAAGCCGGCTGGAGCTGGCGTAGAGGTCGGCCAGGTCATTGAGCGTGATGGCAGTTTCCTGATGCTGGCGCCCATGCACTTTTTCATCGATGCTCAGTGCCCGCAAGTACAGCGGTTCGGCTTGCGATGCCCGGCCCTGGCTCATGTACGATTTTGCGAGATCGCGCAGCATTGGCGATACCCGGGGATGGTGCGATCCCAATTTGCGCTCTGTCACGTCGAGCGCCCGCCTCAAGAGTGCACGGGCATGCGTAATGCGGCCAGTTTCGAGATACAAGGCCGCAAGATTGGAGAGATCGGCGGCGTAATCCGGGTGGTCTTGACCCAGCGCCTGCGCATCGATTGCGACGGCGCGCCTGTAGGCGATTTCAGCTTCAGGAAATCTGCCTTGCAGCCGGAACAGTTCTCCCAAATTGTTGAGTGTGATGGCGGTTAGTTGGTGGTTGCGACCGCGCAATCTTTCGTCGATGGCCAGCGCGCGCTTGAGCAGCGGTTCGGCAGCCACGAAACGGCCCAAATCAATATTGCGCAAGGCAAGTTCGTTGAGCTGCTGTGCGGTTTCAGTGGGCTGGACAGTTGCTGCCGTTGCGGGCGGCCCTGTCAGGATCATGACGGCTAATCCTACCGCCGCGGCGCGCGTTTTTCGGTGCTTTTTTTTACGCACT
>JANOFD010000455.1:0-6445 GCA_031413455.1 Rhodobiaceae bacterium | reverse complement strand
CTTCGGCGCGCACTTCGATCATCAGCACGTTCATGAGCAGAAGAATCCAGTCCTCGTATGGCTTGTCCAGTTGCGGCATGAGCCTGCCGATCTCAGGGCGGCCGATATTCGCGGGCACGTCTGGCATCGGAAACGCATTCTTGCCGAACAGGGCGTCGCGAGCGGCGTACCAGCTGTCGTCATGTCCCCCTTGGCCTTGCGCTGGATCTCCGCCCTCATCAAGGCCGTGCGCATAGAGCAGACCTTTGTTCAAGTGACCGATGGTGGTCGCGGAAATATCTTCCTCGATGATCTTCTGGAAGTCAGGCGCCTCCGCGTCGCACAAGGCACGCCCGCGCGCCTCGATAACGCCAGTGATCGTCAGCGCGTTCCACAAGGTTTCGCCCATGCCGTGATTGAGCAGGAACGTTTGCTGCAGCGCATTGGGATAGGCGCCGCGCTTGAGCAGGCGCGTGGTCGCGTCGATCAATGGAAATCCACGAGCCACAACTTGCGCGTGCCAGGCCTTGACGGCCGGCCAGCGATGACGCGTTCGAGGTGAAATATACGTGCCCGACGCATCAAAGCCACCATGAAGGCGATAGCCCGCTTCGATCTGTGGTTTGGCATAGTCACTTTCCGCAAGAATTTCTTCGCGAGTGTATACAAGGCGCGCCATCGCAGGCTCCCGATCTGTTGATATCTGATAATTTGTCAGTTCACGCCCGCTGTCAACTGCCGCTTCAGGACGCTCAATATGATCCGTATACAGACTATTATTTACGAGGCGTCAGGGCCCGAACTATGAATTGAGTCAAGGCCTTGACGAGTGACGCGCGCGAACGCCCGCGCTCAAATGAAAAGTTGGAGGCTTGGTGGATGGCACCCACAATGGCCTGCCCGATGATCACAAAATCGAAGTCCCTGGCGACGAGGCCCTGTTTGGCTTGCGTTTTCAGCAGTTCGCCCCATTTTTCACCCCAGCGTTGCAAGAGCGTCCCCCCGCCCAACTTGTCTGCCGGCACGACCGTTTCCGCATTCATCGCCGCCATCAGAACCCCCGGGTGATTTTCGGCGTAGTCATAGATAGACACCAGCACCGCTTCGACCATTTCCGGCAGAGATTTGGCGCTTGCCGCGCGGTCAATGATTGCCGCATCGATCTCGGCCTGCGCCTGCTCGATGAACGCCACGAAGCAATCCTGCTTGTCCTTGAAATGCAGATAGAAGGTCCCATGCCCCAGACCCGCCGCCTTGGTGATGTCTTGCGGCCGGGTAGAATGATAGCCACGCTCGACGAACATCTTCCGCGCCACTTCCAGCAAACGGCGGCGGCTTTCCTGCCGCCGCTTGGTGCCGCGCGCCGCTGGATTGCCGGCTTCGATGGAAGAATGGCTCATGTGCAATGCATGGGTGAGCCCGGCCTATGAGTCAACTCTGGCGGAAATTGCCAACAATGTGAGGCACACCCACTTGCCTCTGTGGGGTTAACGCGTCAATCTGCAGAAAATCTGGAGGGTTCTCATGAAATTCGCGCAAATACTTGGGTGGCTTACCGTCGCCGCATCCATGACCGGCGTGCTTGCCACACCAGCAGTTTCAGCACCGAGCGGCCCCGCTCCGCGCACTGAAATGCCCAGGCCCTCAACCCAGACCGGTACCAAGAAGGAACAAGAGCGCGAGACCGATTTTCAAAAGGCTGAGTATTTGATCAAAGCCGACAAATGTGACGAAGCCATTCCGATTTTGAAGAACGTAGTAGCCGACAATGGCCGCGATGCCGATGCCCTCAACTATTTGGGATTTTGTCACCGCAAACTCGGCAAGTATCCAGAAGCCCTAAGCTACTACCAACGCGCGCTCACCGTGAATCACAAGCACAAGGGCGCGAACGAATATCTGGGCGAACTTTATCTTTTGATGAAAAACCTTCCAAAGGCCGAAGAACAGCTCGCGATCCTCAAAGGCCTGTGCCCGGCCGGATGTGAAGAACTTGAGGACCTTGAAGCCGACATCGCGGACTACAAAGCCAACCCGCCCGCCCCGTAGCTTATGCAGCTTCCAGTCTTTTAAGCTTGCCCAGCAAGTAGTCCAGATCGGACGATTCCATATCTTGATGCTTGGTCAGAATGCGTTCGATCACGCGGCGGGCAAATCGCTCGCGATCATGATCCCCGCCGTCGAAGTCCGTTTCAGCAACAATGTCGATGGCGACACGAAACGCGGGGTACAGCGTCTCAGGCAATGCACATTTCTTATAGAGAGCCTTAAGGCCCAGTTTGCCGGCGTCATGAATCAGCAGACTGGCTTTTTCAGAACTCGTTCCGGCAATCTCTGCCATCGCATCTTCGACAAAACGCAGGTCGCCAGTGCACAAAGCCCGCAGAATGAGAGAAGGCGTGAGCCGTCCATGTGAATGCAACTGCCGCACAAGGGCTTGTGTATCTTCGGCTGAAGCGCCGTTGACCAGGAAACCAACTGTGGCGCGTTCGCGCGCATCCAGAATGATGTCGGTTGCCATGTCGCCCGGCAGCTTGTGACGCGCTGCCAATTCGACCTGCATACGCTCTGACACAAGAGTGACCAACCGTTCTGTGATTGTAACGGGCAGCTCACTGCGATGAACCATCGCGGCTTTCACGGTCTCGAAACTGCCATAGCGGTCGATCGTTTTCTGAAGCAACTTCTCACCCAGAACCGCACCTTCGTTGCTGACGAGTGTGGTAACGGCCGCCGCGTTCCCTGTATCGACAATCGCCGAGGCCAAAAATTCGCTGACCGCGGGACGCCGTGCAATGGCGACCTGTTTGGCACCATTGCCATCGGCAAGAATTGAAATCAAGTCGTCGTCTGACAAAACGGTCGCGCCTTCGAGGATCGGCAGAGCGACATTCACATCGTCACTGGCGAGTTTCAGGGCAAGGTCGCGCGGCAAGCTATGCGAATTTTTCAACGATGCCGCAACGGAATGACGCACCATCATTTCAGCATCGCTCGCCATCGCCCGCATGATATCAAGCGCCATGGCCCACTCGGCCGGACTCAAGCGGCCAGCGTCGATGTCGATCGCAAGTTGACCAACAACCCGTGCGCGTTGCTCGGGGGCGGGATTGGAAAGCAAGGCCTGCACGTCGTGGACGCTGAGTCCAGTTTTTGTTGCAGGGTTGCTATTGTTTTGATTTGAGGACATGGCTCCAATATAGACCCGTTTGGTTAAAGCGCCGTTATGATACCGATGCTCCCCTCAGCCCTCTCCTCCATCGTCGAGCGCGAACTTGCGCCGTTTACCGTCACGGACGCCCGTGAAGCGGCAGATCACCTTTCGTTGGACTACAGGGCACGCGAGAATATTCGACACACACTGTCCCCGATTGAACGGGCGGCCTATTTGGGCGTTAGGTTTCCGTCAACCTTTGCTGTGGCAGACACCGTTTGGCGGGAAATCTCTCGCGTCACTCCGGCCTGTGAAATTCGCAGCGTGCTGGATGTCGGAGCCGGACCCGGCACGGCGTCGCTGGCCTCGGCTGGCCATGTGCGCGGTGCCAGATATACCCTTCTTGAACGCGACGCAGGCTGGCGCAGCCTCGCGCTGTCGCTTGCTCAAGCCTCTGCCCTGGACGCGGTCTTTGCGGCGGGGTCGATCGAACACTCAGCCCCTTTTCCAGAGCACGACGCCGTCGTCGCCAGTTATGCGCTGAATGAAATTGCCAGTTCGCACCTGAGCAAGATCGTCGATGCGTTGTGGCGCAGCGCTGGAAAAATTCTCGCCGTCATTGAACCGGGCACGCCGCATGGCTTCGAAATCATCCGCGCCGTGCGCGAACAGGCGCTTGCCCTTGGCGCCCATGCCGCAGCACCCTGCACGCACAATATCGCCTGTCCGATGAGCCGCGACGACTGGTGCCACCGGCCGGTGCGCGTGCAGCGCTCTGCACTCCATCGAAGCCTGAAACGCGCTGAACTCAGCTACGAAGACGAAAAATTCAGCTTTGTGGTTTTGACACGCGGTCCTCCTGATCGAACTGGCACCGGACGGATCGTGCGCAAACCCATCCGCGCCAAGGGGCACGTGCATCTCGATTTATGCCAAGACGGCGGCCTGCACCGGCTGACGCTGTCCCGCAAACAAGGCGCGATGTTCAAAGCCGCACGTTCAGCCGCGTGGGGTGAGACATGGCCGCCCTATAGCGACGACACTTGAGGTCTGCGCAGAGCCAACACCACGACAAGCATGAACAAGAGTTGCGGTACAGCCTGCACAATGAAATAGGCCTTGGGTCCGGCGAACGCCGTCGCAAACGCCAACAACAGCGGTGCGATGACCGCGCCAAACTCGAAGAAGATGATCAGCGCGGCACTCGCCGACGTGCGCTCGCTCTGCACCAGAACGTCGTTGGTGCACGCGACACCGACGGCGTAAAGGGGAAACGTCGCAGCCCCGAACACGATGAAGAAAAGAAACACGCTCTCGACGCCGGTTACAAGTGCCGCGAATAGTGCGCTGGTCGCAGCCGCTGCCGTCATTGCCGCCAACACCTTGCGGCGATCATAGTGATCGGCCACCCAACCCGCAGGGATTTGCGCCAACATGCCACTGGTCACCGTCAGCGCCAGGATCAGTGACTTGTTGAAATCGTCAAAGCCCATCATTTCGACAAGCGCCGGTCCGGACGCCATCAGGCCTGCCCATGAAAAACCCGCCAAAGCCACACACAGCACACCAACGGGCGCGCGCCGCGCGAGTGTCCAAACGCCGATGGTGTGTGTGACGTCCAATTTTGGACTGCGTGCACGCTCGAACCGCATCAGCGCCATCGCCAGCAGCGTCAGCGCGCCGGTGCACAAAAACAATGTCTCGTTACCAAAGCTGCGTGCATTCAAGGCCAATTGACCTGCCGCCAGGCCACCCAGTTGCATGAAAATGTAAATCGAAAACACGCGCGCCCGCCACTTGTCGCTGGTCCCCAGATTGAGCCAGCTTTCGACGGTCGCAAACATGCCTGTCAGGCTGGCGCCGGCGATCAGGCGCAAGGCGATCCAAAGAATGGCATCTTCCGACAATGCCAGCGAAGCCGTTGAAATCCCGAGTATCGATGTAAACGTCAGGAAGCTGACGACATGGGAAGCGCGCCCGATCAGTCTGGGCGCCGTGAGCGCACCAGCGACGCTCCCCAAATAAAACGCCGAAAGAATGAGGCCTTTGAGCCCAGGCGAAAGTCCCGCCGCCTCGCCCGAAACACTGACAAGCGAACTCGTCAGGCCATTGCCGACTTGAATAATAATCAGAGCGGCAAAAACAGGCCACCACGTGCGAAAGATCTGCGCCAAAGACTGGAAGCCGTGCTGGTTGCGGAACAGCGTTATGACCAAAGGCGCGCACCCACGCCATGCAGCATTCGGTCGCTCAATCGAGCCCTAAAGCCTGCGCGTTCTGAGCAGATCCTGATCGTCAGGCCGGAAGGCGTCGGCAAGACTTGGCAGCAAATCGATCTCTGAAAGCAGTTGGGCCATGATCGGCGACATCACCATCGTGTTCATGCCAAAGCGCGTGATCATGTTCTCACCGGAAGGCGAACTCGGCCCTGCGGTCTCGGAAATCGTGCTGCGAAGCAACTGCGCCGGAGGTTCAGTTTGAACTTGCGCAAGCAGCGTTGTGCTGGAAGCAGGCTGGCCCTCATGCTTTGCTTTGAGAGCGTCAAGCACAGCAGAAACCGTACGCGCGCCACCGCTCTTGTCATAAAAAATCCTGCGATTTGCCGATGCGGCATCAGGAAAAAAGGTCGCGGCGGCAGCGGCAGGCGTTTCCGCCGCCGCTTTGACCATCTTCACCGCCGCTTGGGGTCCGAGGAAATGAGCGACATAAAGCTCCCCCGCCGACACGCCTCGCCCCAACGCGGCTTCCATGTTGCCGCGCATATCATTGGTCAATTCACCCGCCATTAACGAAGCGGCCTTCGGGTCGTTGCGCAGGGCAAGAATTTCCTGGCGCAGACCCTTTTCGGTGACAGTAAAGCGGCCATCTTTGCCGGGCTGAATAGCATCCGCATAGGCTTGAAAGCCGTGTTCGACGCCATGCGCGCGCATGGTTCCGAGCCAGGTTTGCTCGATGAACTGGAACAGTCCCGTCGCCGACGAAGTCGAGGCGCGCGCAGCCGGATTGAGGCTGGATTCCCGCATCGCCGTGTTCAAAAGATAGCCAAAGTCCGCGCCCGTTTCATCCGCAGCGCCCCGCAATGCCGACATAACAGTGTCGGCGCCCGGTGCGAACGACGGGCGGAGAGCAACAGCTGAGGGCGAAGGGTTTTGCAGCATGACAAGAACAACAGTTCGCAAACCCCGTGCCAAGCGCCCAATGCCTAATCAGAACCTAATTCGCGCGAGGTGTTCGCAATCGTCTGCGGCCGCACCTACAAGATTGCAAAGGTGGAGTTTGAGTAGGAAAACAAAACCGCAGCATTAAGGCACG
>JANOFD010000454.1:0-3790 GCA_031413455.1 Rhodobiaceae bacterium | reverse complement strand
TCGGTAATCAGCTGCGTCGGCACCAGGATGCCGAGCGCGCCGTAGGCCACGCTCTTGCCCAGGCCGGTGTCGACGTTGCCCTTGGCCGAGCGCTCGAGGTTCTTGCCGAACTGGTACATCGAGCGCCGCGCCATCGCGGTGCCGACCAGGATGTTCTCGCTGGTGGCCTCTTCGACGAAGCCGGCCGAAGCGATCACCGGGATCTTGCGCTCGGCCGCTTCGTTGGCCGAAACCACGCCGAGGGCGCCGCCAAAGTGATCGGCGTGGCTGTGCGTGAAGATGATTGCCGAAACCGGCTTGTCGCCCAGGTGCTTGCGGGCAAAGGCAAGCGCCGCCGCCGAACTCTCGCGCGCGGTCAGCGTGTCGACGACGATGAAGCCGGTCTGGCCCTCGATCAGCGTCATGTTGGCGATGTCGAAACCGCGCACCTGCCAGATGCCGTCGGCGGAAATTCGGTCTCCAACGGGAAATGCTTGATGAAGAATAAGTACGATGAGCGTCGGCCTGATCGGCCGCCGACCAGTGCGCCGTCATCCAAAACTGAGCCACTGGCTCACAAGGCGACAGACTGCGAGTCCAGTGCGGGTAACGGCGGTCCACGTCGGCGGCGAACAAAAGGGGGAACGGAAATGCCTTCGAAAGATACGAAAGATGCGAATGCGGAACTTCAAGGGCGCTACAATGTGATCGGAACGGGCCTTAAGCGCATATTCAACGAGATCGTGGAAGAGCCGATTCCGCGTGAATTTCTGGACTTGCTTGATAAAATAGACCTTAAGCGGGAGCAGTAGCAGGGGTGGGCCTCCAACCCAAAGAACGCAGCATCAGCGATGCGGATGAGAAGGACGCCGCGTTCCGCGCTGAGTTGATCGCATTAATGCCCTTTTTGCGCGCCTTTGCCCGCACCTTGAGCGGTCATCGCGACGATGCCGACGATTTGTGCCAGGAAGCGTTGGCCAAGGCTTGGCAGAGCCGTGCCACTTATCAGCTGGGTACGAATTTGAAGGCTTGGCTGTTCATGATCTTGCGCAACCAATTTTACTCCGAGCGGCGCCGCTCGTGGCGACAACAGCCGTGGCATGAGGGAGACGCCGAGAAAGCAGACGCGACACAAGGGACCCAGGGCGCCAAGCTGGACCTCAGCGATCTGTCACGGGCATTGCGACTTCTGTCGGATGAACAGCGCGAGGCGATAATCCTCGTCGGAGCTGGCGGCTTTTCATACGAGGAAGCCTCTGCGATCTGCGGTTGCGCGCTGGGTACGATCAAGAGCCGCGTGGCGCGCGGTCGGACCATGCTGCAAGAGCTGCTAAACTCCCAGTCTGCGGAACCGCTGGGCCGGCGCGAAGATCGCGGCGATGCCATCGAAGAAATTCTGGGCGAGCTCGACCGCTTGTCACCCAAAAGCCTGCAGGGGCGATTGTGAGCCATAAGGAAGGAGTTCCTAAAGTATGGCAAAGCAGTTTGCGCCTGCGATTTCTGGCAATCGTCAGTCTCGCCCTCCTGCCCGTCTCGGCCTTGAGCATTTGGCAAGGCGTTGAGCGGGTCCGGTTGGATCACGAAGGCGTACGCCAGACCCTGCACCAAAGCGCACTGCAAGCCGCAAGCGACGAAAGAAACATCTTTGCTACCGCGGAGAAATTATTGCAGACACTCGCCAAGGAAGACGACATTCGTCTGGGAAGCAAGGGATGCCAACGCAGGCTTGAGGATTCCGCACGCGGCCTGACGACGTTTGGCAACCTGGTGAGGGTGTCGGCGGAAGGAGAAATTATTTGCGCGGCGGTTCTGCCGCCTGCGAATCTCAATGTCACCAAGTTTCAATGGTGGAAAGATGCATTGGTGCGACGGGAGTTTTTTGTCGGCGGGCCATACTTCAGTGACGCGTTGCGCAGAAGCGTATTCGCCGGTGTGCTGCCGTTCGTGGGGGCGGACGGTGGGTTCGAAGGGACATTGAATGTCGCAATCACTGTCGACTGGCTGACATTTGTGAATGAGCGCCAACGAAAACTGCCGCCCGGGGCCGTCGTTGCGCTGTTCGACAAGTCAGGTTCCATCGTCGCATCCAACGCACCCGGCATCGCGGCGACCGTCTTCGCGGGCAGCACCGAACTGGCAATGGGCGATGACGGAATGCGCACGGCTCGCGGGCCCAATGACGAGGCGTGGTCGCTCACGATCGCACCCGTGTTGCAACACGACCATTACGTCGGGTTTGCGATGCGCGATAGCGATCTGTCCCGCCTCTCCTACAATTACGTTCTCGTCGATCTCCTTCTGCCCGTGTTTATGATAATACTCGCATCGCTCGCGATCTGGCTGGCGACGCAGCGGCTTGTCATACGCTGGATCGACGTGCTCTCCCGGACGGCCACCGCCTATGCCGCAGGACATTATGCGATACGTCCGCAGGTGCTGAACGATGCACCCCGCGAGTTCCGCGACCTGGGCAACACGCTGTCGGCTATGGCGCTGGCCGTGCAAGATCGGGATCACAGCCTTAAGGACGCGCTCGCGCAAAAGGAAGTCCTGATCAAAGAGATTCACCACCGCGTCAAGAACACGCTTCAAATCGTTGTGAGCCTTCTGAGCCTGCAGGCCAATCGCGTGCGCGACCCAACCGCACAAGATGTCCTGGGACAGGCGCGCGCGAGGATCAATGCGCTCGCGCTTGCGCATCGTGCAATCTACGAGCAGGATCTCGACGGCCTGGTCGACCTTAAGCCTCTATTGTCGAACGCCATCGAGCAAGCCCAAGGCGCCCACGATAGCGAGCACGAGCACTTGACCGTCAGCGTAGATGTCGTCGAGTGCCTGGTCGCTGGCGACGCGGCGATGCCGTTGACGCTGTTCGTCAACGAAGCAATGTCAAACGCAATCAAGCATGGACGTCCAGAACCGGACGCCGGCGGTCATATCTCGGTATCGCTGAAGCCTACTGGCCAAGGCCGGATGGACCTTACAATCACAGACGATGGCGAAGGGTTCGACGCCGGGACGGCCCGGCAGGATAACGCGGTGGGCATAGGCTTGATGACGGCACTCGCGCGCCAGGTTTCCGGCGAAGTATCGATAAAGTCGGGCAAGACCGGCACCGTCGTCACGCTGAACTTCCCGGCGATCTGCCAGGCGGCGGCGTAGTTTTGCTATCTGCCCCCGCTTGCGGGGGAAGTGGCTGCGCCGCGATAGCGGCTGCAGACGATGGGGGGAAGTGAGGAGGCGACGAAAGGGATTCACGCGAAGCCGCGAAGGACGCGAAAAGCAAGTAAAGCAAAATCGCGCGCCGCCACTTCCCCCCTCCCCTGCAGCCGCAAGTGCGGCGCAGGTTCTCCCCCCGCAAGCGGGGGGAGATGACGGTGACCGCGAGTTACCGCGATCACCGTTCGTCATTCAGCGCGAAACGATGCGCCAGCTTCCGTTGTCCGTCCGGCACGCAATGCTGACATCTTCGTACGGGCGCCCGTTGTGATAAAATGTTTGGCTGAACTCACGGCACTCGGTGCGATAACCGTAACGTGCGCCATCCGTCCGGCGTGTCGGCGTGACGTAGCCATAGTTGCCGTTGTGCGGATTGCGCCACTCATAGCGGCGGCCATATTCCGGTTCGTCGAAGGCGTCGTAGTAGGTGTTGTTGTAATAGTAGGCGTCCGCACGATCGTTCCGGCACGCATCTTTTTGCGATCGCATTGCCGGCGATTCCACCCAGAATGACGCCACCGATAGTTGCTGCGGTATTGCCGCTGCCACTTCCGAACTGATTGCCGATCACGCCGCCGGCAACCGCGCCGAC
>JANOFD010000453.1:0-1259 GCA_031413455.1 Rhodobiaceae bacterium | reverse complement strand
CACGACATTCTGCGCATTAAGGGTGTTGAGGCGTTGGCGGCCTACCTCGTGAACGAGATTCAAGAGGTCTATCGTCTGCAGGGCGTGAAAATTAACGACAAGCACATTGAAGTCATCGTTCGTCAGATGCTCCAGAAGGTTGAGATTGAAGACGGCGGAGAAACAACGCTTGTTCAAGGCGAGCAGCTTGATTTCATTGAGTTCGAGGAAATCAACGCCAAGGCGAAACTTGAAGGATTGAAGTTGGCGGTTGGAAAGCCTGTTCTGTTAGGCATTACCAAGGCCTCGTTGCAGACAAGGTCGTTTATTTCGGCGGCGTCATTCCAGGAGACGACTCGCGTTTTGACTGAGGCCGCCGTGAGCGGGAAGGTTGATACGTTGGATGGCTTGAAGGAGAACGTCATCGTTGGACGTCTGATCCCGGCTGGAACGGGTGGCATGATGACGCGGATGAAGCAGATCGCAGCGGATCGCGATAAGGCCATCCTTGATGCCAGACAGGCTGCAAATGCAGCTGTTGTGGCCTTGCCGCCTGCCAATGCGCCGACTTCCGACGCGGCCGAATAACGATAATGGTGAGAGCCGGGAGTATCTCCCGGCCCTCACTTGAGTGCCTGAATGCCTCAGGTGTGCGACAGGTCTAGAAACTCAGTGAATCCCGGTTGACGTAATATCACTGCGCGCGTACAAGGCGCGCTCATTCGACGGCAGGCTGTAGGGATGACTAACCCTAAACGCACCGCGCAAGTCCTATGAGTCAGGTTTGAACGCACGACCCACCGGCCCTCCGGGCGGTCCTCTGCAAATCAGAACCAAGCGTTGCGGGGAGATGGGCACGGCCCCTCGCGAGCGCTTTGAGGCGTTGTTTGTTGCCGTGCGCGAATTGAGAAGAAGTGAAACGCTAACAGCATGCCGACGATCAACCAGCTGATCCGCAAACCGCGAAACCCCAAAGCGCGTCGCACGAAAACACCTGCGTTGCAGGCTTCGCCGCAAAAGCGTGGCGTTTGTACGCGCGTTTATACGACGACACCCAAGAAGCCGAACTCGGCGCTTCGCAAGGTGGCGCGCGTGCGTCTTACGAACCAGCAGGAAGTGATCAGCTACATTCCCGGCGAGGGCCATAATCTTCAGGAGCACTCTGTGGTGCTCATTCGTGGCGGCCGTGTGAAAGACTTGCCTGGCGTCCGCTATCACATTCTTCGGGGTGTGCTCGATACGCAAGGTGTCAAGGATCGCAAGCAGTCGCGGTCGCTCTA
>JANOFD010000452.1:0-5817 GCA_031413455.1 Rhodobiaceae bacterium | reverse complement strand
GACCCAGGTTCCCACGCACAGAAGCGTGAGCAACCCACTAATCTGGATCGCGAGTTTGATGCTGTAGCCCTTGCCGTATAGCCGCGTTGGCGACGCAGGCGTTTTTGCGGTTTGGTGATAGTGTTCATGGCTCACTCCTCTTCCTGAGCGACGCGCGAAATTTCCTCGATTGAGGTCGTGCCGTCCAGTACTTTTCGCAGGCCGCAGCGGCGCAGGGTTTCCATCCCCTGCTCTACCGCCGCGCTATGGAGTTGCGACGCCCCTGCGCGCGCGACAATCATGCGACGCAGGCGCTCGTCGGGCACAAGCAATTCCGAAATGACGGTGCGGCCTCGGTAGCCAGTGCCATTGCACGCGGGGCAGCCTTGCGCCTGAAAAATGGGCTTTCCTGTTGGAGCAAGGCCCACTTTCAACATTTCCTGTGCCCATTCCGCCTTGATCTCGACCGGCACCTTGCATTGCTGACACAGCGTGCGAACCAAACGCTGAGACAGAATTCCGGCAATTGTCGAAGACAGCAGATAGTCCTCGACGTGCATATCGAGAAGGCGGGTAACCGCGGCGGCAGCACTGTTGGTGTGGACCGTCGACAAAACCAAATGCCCCGTCAGCGAAGCTTGCACAGCGATGCGCGCGGTCTCGGGATCACGAATTTCACCGACCAAAATCACGTCAGGGTCGTGGCGCAAAAACGATCTCAAGACGTTGGCGAATGTCAGGCCAATTTCGGGTTTTACCTGAACCTGGTTTACACCGGAAATTTTGTATTCAACCGGATCTTCGACAGACAGAACTTTGCGCTCAACCGTATTGAGTCGCGTCAATGCGGCGTAGAGCGTGGTGGTCTTGCCGCTGCCTGTCGGCCCGGTGACCAGCACGATACCGTTGGGCCGCGCCAGGAGTGCGGCGAGGTTGTCTTGCGCAATTGCATCAAAGCCGAGCGCAGTGAAATCCAAGGGCACCGATGATTTGTCAAGAATGCGTATGGCGGCGCATTCCCCGTACGCGACAGGGGCGGTGGCGATGCGCAGGTCTATTTCTTTGCCGCGCACGGCCAGCTTCACCGCGCCGTCTTGCGGCAAGCGGCGCTCGGCAATGTTGAGCCCGCTCATAATTTTCAAGCGAGATACGACGGCTGGCGCGAGCTCGATTGCCGCCGGCTCTTCCTCTTTCAAAACGCCGTCTATGCGAGTTCTGATGCGCAAGCGACGTTCGAAGGGTTCTATGTGAATGTCTGAGGCACCGGCTTCTACGGCTCTGGAAATCAGCGTGTTAACAAAGCGAATGACCGGTGCTTCGCTGGCGCTTTCGCGCAGGCGCTCGAGATCGGCCTCGGAGACTTCCGTTGCGCCGCCCGCGCCCAATGGGGTGAGTGCCTGGCTTTCGGAGCTAGCGTATATCCTGCGCAGGGCTTGTTCAATGTCCGACGAGGTCGCGGCCTTGACGATGACGCGCTTGCTGGTGGCAAGCGCGATGGCTTCCGTCGTGAACCGATCCAGCGGATCGGACGTTGCAATGGTGACGCTTTCAACTTCGGTTGCCAAAATAATTGTGTGGTGCTCTTTGAGAAACCGTTCGGTCACTGCATCGGCCAGCACGGGTTCCAACGGAAACTCTTCTGCCGTTGCCAGGGGAATTCGCAGACCGGTTTCGAGCTCGGCGATGAGCTCGCGCTCCGGAACGAGGCCGAGCTCCAGCAAAACCTTGGTCAAACTGACGTGGCTGTGTTCAACGACACGGCGGGCGCGCGTTGCACCCTCAATGTCGAGTTTGCCCGCGCGCACGAGGTGATCGATGAAGCGATCTTCCTCAGAGCTTCCAGCCATCAACTGCGCCACACTTTCTTTGCCCATTGTCACTTTCAAAACGCCAGCACAAGCGGCCCGTACAGCCAAGTCAACCAAATTCCAGCTGCAAGCCCCGTGCCCAAAGGAACAGGTGTGGTGGCGTCCAGATCCCCATCAATTGAACGAGAGATCGCCAACATCAAAAGGTTAACCAAGACCGCATAGAGCAGCACTGTGCCAAGCCCTTCTAAACCTGTCCACGCGCCGGCTGCAGCAAAAAGTTTGGCATCACCCAAACCCAAGCCGTCGCGGCCTCTCACAGTTTTGTAGCCCCAGGCTAACGCGATCATGCTCGCCAGTCCCAAAACGGCACCTGCAATATGAAAGTAGAGCTGCTCTGGGGACAGTAGCCAACACACCGCCAAACCCAGCGGCACTAAAGGTATAGTCAACTCATCAGCCAGAAAAAAATCTCGCGCATCCATGACGGCCAGAGCCAGTAAGACCCAGCCCAGGGCCACTGTGATCCAGCGCACGTCCGCATCGACTGTCGATACCGCCCAAAGCGCCACCACAATGGATGCGATTTCCATTCCCGGATACACAGGGCTGACGGCGCTGCCGCAGGCGCGGCACTTTCCGGCCTGAACAATCCAGGAGAATATGGGGATGAGTTCCCATGCGCCGAGGATGTGGCCGCAATTGCGGCAATGCGAACGCGTGACGATGACGTCTTCGCCTTTTGGCAGTCGCAACACCAACACGCTCAAGAAACTGCCGATGAAAGGGGCGATGATGACTGCGATGAGCGCGTCGCTGATGAGGGCTGTCATTACGATAGAGAGGGACTTTTTGCGGGGCAATGGCGGCGCGCAGCCTCTTCCAATGGGATTGCGGGGTCGATGTTCAGACTCCAAAATGGATCGTTCGGATCTCCGGTAATCCTGATCATCACCCGCTCCGCCCGCTTGACGTGTCTGGCTGCGTCTTCCAGGCGTGCGGTAATCTCGAAAACTTGACCAGGGGTGATGAGTTGGCCGGCAATAACGCTTGCTCCGGCAGCGCCGTTTGCCTCTGATCGTTCTTCCAGACCCAGTGCGCGCCCGATCATCGGAGCGGCCATTTCAAGTTCGATGCCGGGTGACTGGGTCAAAATAGTGAGTTGAGGACGCACGCACGCGTAAATTTGCTCTGTCATGCCCAGAACCAGCCGCAGCTCGTCGACGCTGGCGAAAAATCTGTTTGGCGGACCATAGTCCAGGCCCTGTTCTTTGTACTGCCTGACTTCGGCGCCCTTCAGATGCAACAGATCATCGCCGTCGCGCCAGTCTTCGACGGACGCCGCAAGCGCCTGGGCGTCATCATGGCTTGCCCCGCCTGCACGAAAAAGGGTTGCCAACAATTCCGCATCGGCAAAATTCAGATCGACTTTTGCCCGTTCGGGGCGAACCGAAACCTGAACTCTAAACCCACCGATTTCCAGGGTTTCGGGTTGTGAAAGCAGGGCTGGAGCAGTGCCTCTCGCCTGGACCAACTGGTTGGCGGCAAAGTCAATCCCGCTCTCGATTGCGGCTTGCGCTTGGGCGCGGACAAGATGGCGCGAGGCGTTGGCAACGGTGGTTCGCGCGGCGCTGACAACACCGATGGTGAGCAGGGACATGGTGGCAAGAAATCCCAGCACCGCAATCAGTGCGATGCCATTTTCACCTGCATTCAAGTGGTTGGCTGAAGTGTTACGCATGGCGGCAGCTGAACGACACCGGGTCGTATATGCATGATGGATCACGGGAAATGCGCGGGCGGATGACAAGTTCGGGCCACTGGATGGCCGATCCTGCGGGAAACTTTGCGCGCACAATGACAAGCGCCGGTGCGCCAAATTGTTCGATCCAATCGTCGCGCCAGACGAAGACACCGGTTTGGTCCAAGGTGGCGAATGCAAATGAAATGTCGCTGGCGTCAACGAGCAGGCTTTGGCTCTGGCGCACGCTTCCTCCATTGATGCCGGTCCAAGACAGGTTCAATTGTTTCTTGCCTGATGCCACTGTGACCTCCAGCACAAAGCGGGCCAAACCATTGGCTTCAATAGCCGATGGCGACTGGGCGGTGAAAGCCATGCGATGACGGGACGCCTGAAACACATCGGGGTCGGCAGGCTTTTCGGGGTTGAGGTCGCGTGGCACAACGCGCTGCAGCAGGGTGCGCAACAAATTCTGTGCACCCTCTATCCGTTCGATAGCGTCAACTTGAGCACCGCTTTTTTCCCAGGCACGGGCGCCGAAACGTATGCCGCCGGTCATGGCGATGGCAATGAGCCCAAACAACGCCAGAACGACCAGGAGCTCAACGAGTGAATACCCGGATTCGTTTTGCCTGTTCATCGCTGGGGTTCCTGCTTGCGAATGTAAACCAGGCGATCAATTGATATTTTCTGTAGCCCTGCGTTACCCGGCCAGACGACCCACAAGCGGATCAACGTGGGTCGAAAAAGCGTGGTTGATTCCGGATGGGCGGGTGTCGGCAAGATCTCGATTTTCCACTCATAGTCCGAACCCGCATTGCGGCCTTGTTGGGGTTGCGGCAGGCGTTGGAGCGCAACAATCCGGTCCAACTGAGAGCGCGCGATCATCACCGCAACTTCGACGCGGGATGCCGCGCCAAAGCTGCGCAGGCCGGTTCCCATGGCCTCGTAAAGTGAGACAAGCGTGACAGCCAGGATCGCAAAGGCGATCAACGCCTCGATCAGTGTAAACCCACGCTCGCCGCTCATGGTGCACCTTCGAGGATGAGTCTGCCGGTCACGTGATCGGCAGAGATGCGGATGGTAGACCCGCCGCGGGTTAGCATGACCGACCCTGCGACACTGCCATCCCAGCTCAACCTCAGGCTTTGACTGCGATCATTGCGCGACAGAACTTGCGCTGTGGTCCCCCAGGCCAAGAGGATTTCGCTGCCATTCGAGACACTGAGCACACCGGCGCGCCCGGGGGGAGCGGTGATAATGATTTCGGATTGCTGGTCTGCCGCCTGTTCGCGCAAGCTGCGCAAATTCGAAGCGACCAGGCGCGCATCACTTGACAGAGACAGGCGTTGCAAGGCGCCGCTTGCAGCCGGGATGGCAACCAACAGGATGAGGGACATGATGGCAAGCACCACCAACAGCTCCAACATCGAATACCCGGCGGCGCGCGTAGGGTTGGGGTTCATGGCTAGAGTGCCAAGTCATTGGCGGCAAGGATACCGCTGACGACGCCGCTCATAATGCCCGCCACAACAATGCCCAGGAAAATCGTGACGACGGGCAAAAGGAGGGCTGACAGCCGGTCGAGTTTTATTTGAACGTCGCGATCCAGCACGTCGGCGGCCTCGTTGAGCATCGGTCCAAGGCGGCCGGTTTCTTCACCGACACCAACGAACTCCAGTGTCACACGCGGAAAGACATTTGCGTCCTCCAGCGAGAGCTTGAGGGAGCGTCCGTGTTTTACGCGGTCAATAACCGAGGTTAGGCTTTGACGCATGTAGCTGTTGGTCACCGCCCCCTGCGCTGTTTCCAATGCGCGATTGAGCGGCATGCCGCCATCAAGCAGCATCGCCAAATTCCGGCAAATCTGCGCCGCCTGGTAGGCTTGTGGAATTTTCAGCAAAAAGCGGGAGGAGAGGGCGCGCTTGTCGAGCATGATTTGCATCGCCGGTTGCCTGAGCGCGTAGAGGAGTGCGGCGAGTGCACCGATGAAGGAGACTGCAAACAAGATCCCATACGCGTCAAGAAAATGAGAAATGCCCAGCAATAAGGCGGCGGGCCAGGGTAGAGCCGCACCACTTTGCTCGAACAGCGGCTCAAGCCGTGGCAAGACCACGGTGAAGATCATGATCAGGACTGCAAACATAACCACCAGCAGCAAGGCCGGGTACGCGGACCGGCGACGCCGCGAGCATCGCGGCAAGCGCGGCGGCGGCGAGCGAACGAAGCGTCACATCGCCCACCGCAATCCGCCGAACACCTGCGCGCCGCCGGTCGAGTAGCCGGTCG
>JANOFD010000451.1:0-4519 GCA_031413455.1 Rhodobiaceae bacterium | reverse complement strand
TTTTGCCCAGCTTCTTCATCAAAGACGCCTTCTCCTCGACCAGGATCAGCTCGCCCTTGTTGATCACCCCGATCCGGTCGGCCATCTCCTCGGCTTCGTCGATGTAGTGCGTCGTCAGAATAATGGTGACACCATTGTCGCGCAGCCGCCGCACCAGCGCCCACATATCGCGCCGCAGTTCCACATCCACGCCCGCCGTCGGCTCGTCCAAAAACAAAATGCGCGGCTCGTGGCTCAAAGCCTTGGCAATCATCACCCGCCGCTTCATGCCCCCCGACAGCGTCTGCAGCTGATCGTTGCGCTTGTCCCATAGCGAAAGGTCCCTCAACACACCCTCGACGTAAGCCTTGTTGGGCGCCCGCGCATACAAACCGCGGCTGAAGGTCGTCGTCCCCAAAACGGTTTCCCAGCGATCGGACGTCAACTCCTGCGGCACCAGCCCGATCTTCATCCGCGCCTCGCGATAGTCGCGCAGAATGTCGTGCCCGTCGGCGATCACCGTGCCGCTCGACGGCGTCACAATCCCGCACACGATATTGATCAGCGTGGTCTTGCCCGCGCCATTCGGCCCCAGCAAAGCAAAAATCTCGCCCCGCTTGATATCAAGCGAAATGGGTTTTAGGGCCTGAAGTCCGGACTTGTACGTCTTGGTCAGGTTTTGAATCGAAACAATGGCGCTCATGGGCCGGACCATAGTCATGCGCGCTTTGCCCGCAAGCTGACAAATCGGCCTTGCAGTTTTCACCTCGCCGCGCAAATCTCCAGATATTGTGGAGCAAATGACATGAGACGATTGTTTTGCACGTTCGCCTTCGCAGCGTTGTCCGCCTGTTCGCCCGCCGAGGACACGAAATCAAAAACTGAAGCGCCGCCGCCGCAACCTGTCGCGCTCGCGGTTCCTTCGCCCATTGCACCCGCAAAGACGGACGCACCGGCCGGTGCCTACACCCTCGATAAGACTCACGCGAGCCTCATCTTCCGCGTCAACCACATCGGCTTTTCGAACTACACGGGCCGTTTTACTTCATTCGACGCGCAGTTGACATTCGACCCTGCAAACCCGTCCGCATCGAGCATCACCGCAACCATCGACCCACGCTCGCTCGGCCTCGAAAATCCCCCTGCGGGTTTCGTTGACGAGTTGTTGGGCGCCAAGTGGCTAAACGCAGCTGGCTTTCCGCAAATGACATTCAAATCAACCAAAATCGATCTGACCAGCGCCAATACCGCGCGCATTACGGGCGACTTCACCTTTCGTGGTGTCACTCTGCCCGTTACTCTGGATGCAAGCTTCAACGGCGGTTATGCCGGACACCCGTTCGACCCGAACGCCCGCATTGGTTTCTCGGCGAGAGGCTCGCTCAAGCGCGCGGCCTTCGGCGTCAAGGAAGGCATCCCGCCACCCGGCACAACAATGGGCGTCAGCGACAACGTCGAGATCATCATCGAAGCCGAATTTACCGGCCCGCCACTGGCGAGCGCATCGGCGAAGTAGTCCTGCTACGGTAACGGTCCCGGCGTGCCGACATCGATCCAGATTTTCCACACCCCCGCCGCATCACGGCGCCACACCGACGTGTAGCGCGTCGTCACCGCAAAAGGCTTGCCGTCTTCACCTTTGCCGGAGATCGAGGCGATGCCCCAGGTCACGCCCAAATCTCCCTGCGCCACAGCCTCGACCGGCGCCCATTCCCACAGCGACGTATCGGCCTTGAATACAGCGCTAACAGCCTCAGGCCCGACCGCGATCGGTTGGCGCGCTGGCATCAACTTGCCTTGTGGATGCATGCGCGAGGCAAAGGCCAGCGCCGCCCCGCGCTTGGCAGCGTCCGCCGCAAACGCCAGGTCAGCCTCGACGATTGCCTTGGTTTCTGGCGTGTTGGCATTCGCCCGCGATGTCGCGGCCGCCACAGCAATCTTTGCGCGCGCCGCCGCCAAGCCGTCTTCAAGTTCACCAGCCGTGGCGCCACTGGCGGCCATCACAACCACTGCTGCAAAAATAAGACCTCTCATACCCATCATCCTTTCGCTCTAGGGCTTCACTTTCAATTTAACCGCCGGGCCGCACGCGGAGCAAGCCTGCTGACCGCATTGATGGCGCTGGCATTGGAATACGTCCTGGCATAAAAGCGCCAAACCCTTCACGCGAGCGGAGCTCAGACGAAATGACCCTCGAAATAGTCGGCGCCGGTTTCGGCCGCACCGGAACCCTTTCAATGAAAGCAGCCCTTGAGCGCCTGGGGTTCGGCCCCTGCTATCACATGGCCGAAATCATCGCCAATCCACCCTTCGCAGCACACTGGATGGCCGCTTCTGATGGTGTCCCCGTCGATTGGGACGTCGTGTTCAAGGGCTATAGCGCCAGTGTCGATTGGCCGGGCTGCGCCTTCTATCGCCAGCAGGCGGCGCACTATCCCAAGGCAAAAGTCATTCTCACAATCCGCGATATGAACAATTGGTACGACAGCTGCATCGCCACGATCTTCGCAATCATGCTGGCTGACCCCGCAATGGTGCCTCCACATATGCAGCACGTGGCCCGGCTGGCGCGAAAGCTGGTCGCGACAAACACCTTCGCTGATCACCTGCAGGACCGGGAGCACTGCATCGCCATTCATCAAGCGCACATCGACGAAGTCAAACGCACCATCGCCCCCGAACGCCTGCTGGTTTTTCAGGTCTCCGAAGGCTGGGACCCACTCTGCCGCTTCCTCGGCGTGCCGGTTCCCGATGTACCTTTCCCAAGGGTCAACGAGCGCGAAAATTTCGGCAAAGACTTGCCGGGTGGCAAGAACTAATGTTTACCCAAACACCTCTTTCAGAAATGCCGCCGTGGACGCCGACGAACGCTTGTCGGCATTCCTGTCGTACTTGACGCCGCTCTCCGGCGCATTCGCCGCCTCAACCGTGAAGGCATGCATCGCGTGCCCATAGGCATGGATCTGCCAGTCGGCACCCGCCTCTGTCATTTCCTTGGCCAGGCCCAGCACATCGTTGGGCTTGGCCATCGGGTCGTCCCAGCCATGCAGCACCAGCACCTTGGTTTTGATCTTGCCCTGCGCCCCCAGGCCCGGCGGAGCCAAAATGCCGTGCAAACTGACCGCGCCCTTGACATCAGAGGTGCCCGAGCGCGCCACATCCAGCGCGCACAATCCGCCAAAGCAATAACCGATGATCGCGATCTTGTTGGGGTCAACATCGGGCCGCGCTTTCGCAGCCTCAACCGCCGCCAGCAAGCGTTGCCTCAACTTCGCGCGATCCTGCAGATACGGCCCCATGAGCGCACTGTTGTCGCCAGCCGGATTTCCGCGCACGCCCTTGCCATAGACGTCGATCGCAAAGCCCACATAACCCGCCCGCGCGAACTCTTCGGCTTTGGCCCGCTCTTGATCAAAAAGCCCCGCCCAAGCATGCGCGATCAGTACACAAGGCTTGCGCCCCGATGCCCCATCGCTCGCCACATACCCTTCACAAACCGTCGCCCCGTCTTTGTATTCGAACATCGCCGAAAATCTCCTGGTTGGCATGCCCAAACCTATAGGTCGGAGCCGGTTATGTCTCAATCCCCTCAGTCGGAAAATGTCTATCGTGCCGTCCGACCAAATGGTTTAAGTCAGCGCATCCTTGACGCTTGGAGTTCAGAGCATGACCGACACACCCGCCTATACGCCGCCCAAAGTCTGGGCTTGGAATAAAGAAAGCGGCGGACGCTTCGCTAACATCAACCGCCCTATCGCCGGCGCCACGCATGACAAGGAACTGCCGGTCGGCAAGCACCCGTTTCAACTCTACTCGCTGGCAACGCCCAACGGCGTGAAAGTGACGGTCATGCTGGAGGAGCTGCTCGCCAAGGGCCACAATGGCGCCGAGTACGACGCCTGGATCGTGCCGATCAACGCCGGCAATCAGTTCGGCTCGGGCTTTGTCGCGGTCAATCCAAACTCGAAAATCCCGGCCCTCCTCGACCGCTCGAACCCAGCCAAGCCCGTCCGCATTTTCGAATCTGGGGCCATCTTGATGTACCTCGCCGAAAAATTCGGCAACGAATTCTTGCCCACCGATCCGGCCAAGCGCGCCGAGTGCCTGTCGTGGTTGTTCTGGCAGATGGGCTCGGCGCCTTATCTCGGAGGCGGCTTCGGACATTTCTACGCCTACGCGCCGGAAAAAATCGAATACGCCATCGACCGCTTCGCCATGGAGGTCAAACGCCAACTCGACGTCCTCGACCGCCAACTCGCGGCGAACGAATACATCTCAGGTCCCGACTACACCATCGCCGACATGGCGATCTGGCCCTGGTACGGCGCCATGGTCAAAGGTGTGCTATACGAAGCTGCCGAATTCCTGAGCGTCCACGAATACAAAAACGTCATCCGCTGGACCGACGCGATATCAAGACGCCCCGCCGTTGCGCGCGGCCGCATGGTCAGCTGCGCGACAGGTAGCGGCCGCCCGCCGATCAGCCGGCTCAGCGTCTGGCCTTCCACGTATTCCATCACGATAAAGTGATGGCCGTCGG
>JANOFD010000450.1:0-3452 GCA_031413455.1 Rhodobiaceae bacterium | reverse complement strand
GCTCAAACCCAACCTCCCCGACGTCAATATGGTCAACGCGCCGGTCGTGGCCAAGGAACGCGGAATCCAAGTCAGCGAAGTCCGCCGCACCCAGCACGGCGCCTACGAAGGCTATCTCATGCTCAAGGTCACGACCGAGCGCCAAACCCGCGAAGTGGCAGGCACCGTCTTCTCGAACGGGATCCCGCGCCTGATCCAGGTCAAGGGCATCGACATGGAGGCCCACTTCACACCGCACATGCTCTACGTCACCAACGAGGACAAGCCGGGCTTCATCGGCAGGCTGGGCACGCTCTTGGGCGACGCAAAGGTCAACATCGCGTCGTTCAACCTGGGCCGCACGGGACCCGGCGGCGATGCCATCGCCCTGGTCGAAGTCGACGGCGCCGTCCCCGAAACGGTCCTCGCCGAACTGCGCAAACTGCCCATCGTCAAACAAGCCAAAGCGCTGGTGTTTTAGATGGCAAACGTCGCGGTGATCGGCGCCCAATGGGGCGACGAAGGCAAAGGCAAGATTGTCGATTGGCTGTCGGAACGCGCCGACGTGGTGGTGCGCTTCCAGGGCGGCCACAACGCCGGCCACACGCTGGTGATCAACGGCAAAACCTACAAATTCTCGCTGCTGCCGTCGGGCATCGCACGTCCCAACAAACTCTCCGTCATCGGCAACGGTGTCGTCGTCGACCCCTGGGCCTTGATCGACGAGATTGAGCGCATGCGCGCCCAGGGTCTTTCCATCACGCCGCAAAACCTGCTGGTCGCCGAAAACGCGCCGCTCATTCTGCCGCTCCACCGCGAACTCGACACCATCCGCGAGACCTCCAACTCCGGCACCCGCATCGGCACCACCAAGCGCGGCATCGGCCCGGCTTACGAAGACAAAGTGGGCCGCAGAGCCTTGCGCGTCATCGACCTCGCCGATTTTTCCTCACTGCCCGGCAAGGTGGAAAACCTTCTCCTCCATCACAACGCATTGCGTCGCGGGATGGGGCAAACAGAATTCCAAGCCGCCGCTTTGATCGCGCAACTAAAAGAGATCGCGCCCAAAGTCCTGCCTTTCGTTGGTCCCGTGTGGCATCGCCTGCATCAGGTCCGTACGGCAGGTCAGCGCATCTTGTTCGAAGGCGCGCAAGGCGCACTGCTTGACATCGACCACGGCACCTATCCTTACGTCACCTCGTCGAACACGGTGGCGGGCCAAGCCGCGGCCGGCGCCGGCATTGCGCCGCGCGCCATCTCCTACGTGCTCGGCATCACCAAGGCCTACACCACGCGCGTCGGCGAAGGGCCTTTCCCCGCCGAACTGACCGACGAGATCGGCGCCAGGCTCGGCGAGCGCGGCCACGAGTTCGGCACCATCACCGGCCGGAAGCGCCGCTGCGGCTGGTTCGACGCCGTGCTCGTCCGCCAGACGGTGATCACCGGCGGCATCGACGGGATCGCCTTCACCAAGCTCGACGTCCTCGACGGCTTGAAGGAAATCAAAGTCGCCGTCGCCTACGATCTCGACGGCAAACGCATCGACCATCTGCCCGCCGCTGCCGACGCCCAAGCCCGCGTGAAGCCGATCTACGAGACGATGGACGGCTGGAGCGAAACCACCCAAGGCGCCCGCAGCTGGGCTCAACTCCCCGCCGCCGCGATCAAATACGTCCGCCGCGTCGAAGAACTGATCGGCGCCCCCGTCGCAATTCTCTCAACCAGCCCCGAACGCGAGGACACGATCCTCGTGCGCGATCCGTTCGCGGTGTAGGCGCTACCGCGCCGGCAGCGCTTCCGGCGCTTTGTCTTTTGCCAGCGCCGCTCCGCCAATGCGCTGCAGCTTTGCCGCTTCTTTGATCGCACGTTGCAGTTTCTCGAAGGCGCGCACTTCGATCTGGCGCACACGCTCGCGGCTGATGTCGTATTCCTTCGACAGATCCTCCAGCGTCGCCGGTTCGTCCTTCAGCCGCCGCTCCGTCAAAATATGCCGCTCGCGTTCGTTGAGCACCTTCATGCCTTCGGCGAGCAGCTCGCTGCGATCATCTTTCTGCTCGCGCTCGGCCAGCATGGTCTCGGCACTCGGCGAATCATCGACCAGCCAATCCTGCCATTCCCCTTCGGAATCCGCGCGCATTGGCGCATTCAGCGAATGATCGGGCGCCGCCAACCGGCGGTTCATCGAGATCACTTCCTCCTCGGTCACGCCAAGTTTCGCCGCGATCAGCTTCACGTTTTCGGGCCGCAAGTCGCCGTCTTCGATCGCCTTAATGTGTCCCTTCGCTTTGCGCAAATTGAAGAACAACTTCTTCTGCGCCGCTGTCGTGCCGATCTTCACCAGGCTCCAGGAGCGCAAGACATATTCCTGGATCGACGCCTTGATCCACCACATCGCATAGGTCGCCAAGCGAAAGCCGCGCTCCGGATCGAAACGTTTGACCGCCTGCATCATCCCGACATTGCCTTCCGAGATAATCTCGTTCACGGGCAAGCCATAGCCGCGATAGCCCATGGCGATCTTGGCCACCAACCGCAAATGGCTCGTCACCAGGCGGTGCGCTGCGTCGGAATCCTCATGCTCGCGCCAGCGCTTGGCCAGCATGTACTCTTCCTCCGGCTCGAGCATCGGAAAATTGCGAATTTCAGTCAAATACCGGGTGAGACCACCCTCGGCCAATGCCAAATAACCAGAAGCCATGTTCCAACTCCCCTGCGTGAGCCGAAAGCCTTCGTGCGCGATTGCCCCGAAACCTCGGCCAGTCCAATCCACCCGTCTAAAACGTCAGCCCGGGCGTGAGGGTTCCATCTAGGCATGCATCGGGGCAATTTTAAGACCCCCGCCCCCTTCCGGCGAATGTTTTGAGCGCTTCATAGGCATGGGTGAAGTCTTCGGGCAACACACTCTCGAACAGAACCGGTTTATCCGTTCCCGGATGGTGAAATCCCAAGACGGCAGCATGCAGCGCCTGCCGGGCAATCCCTAGCGTCACCCCCGGGATGCTCCGCGGCCGCCCATAAACCGGATCGCCGATCAGCGGGTTGCCGATATGCGCCATATGGACCCGCACCTGATGAGTCCGCCCTGTCTCCAGCCGGCATTCGACCAGCGCCGCCGAGGCCCCAAACACCTCCAGCACTTTGTAATGAGTCCGCGCCGCCTTGCCCCCAATCCGCAGCACCGTCATTTTCTGCCGGTTAAGCGGACTGCGTCCCAGATCGCCGTCGATGGTACCGGCCCGCAACCGCGGCACGCCCCACACCAAGGCCTTGTAGACCCGCTGCACAGCGTGAGCCGCAAATTGCTTGCCGAGGCTCGTGTGCGCCCGTTCGGTCTTGGCAGCCACCATCAGCCCCGTGGTGTCCTTGTCGATGCGATGCACGATGCCGGGCCGCAACTCGCCACCAATCCCCCGCAGCGACGTGCCGCAATGCGCAATCAGGGCATTCACCAAGGTGCCATCGCGATTGCCCGC
>JANOFD010000449.1:0-2951 GCA_031413455.1 Rhodobiaceae bacterium | reverse complement strand
GTCAAATGAAAGGCACCCGCTGTCCCCGTGTCCTGTTTGTCCTGAAATTCCGGGCTGAAGTGCTGGGTTTTTGGGGTGAAACAGGACACTCGCCCTGCTGGATTGGGCCCGAGGTGGCTTTTTCGGGCTGCGGAGGCTAGAGTGACGATGAACTGAAATCAGCGCTTGTGTGCGGCAGCTACCTGACAAGGGTGGCGGGAACGAACCAGGCAAAGCAAGTGAGAATTGCCCCGTGACGATAGTCTCGCGTGGGGCGCAGCAGAGTGGCCCACCGGGCAATGCTTCCGCAGGTGCGGGAGAAATTCAGGTTTCGCGGCCCAAAGAACGGCCGGGGCACATTTATGCGGCGCTCGATCTCGGCACGAATAATTGCCGGTTGTTGATAGCGAAGCCCGAAGCGTCAGGCTTCCGGGTGCTAGACTCATTTTCGCGAACGGTGAGGCTGGGCGAAGGACTTTCGCAGACCGGCGAACTCTCGGAGGCCGCCATAATACGGGCGATCGATGCGATCCGCATTTGCGCCGTCAAAATGCGAAAGCGCGGCGTGACGAGCGCGCGCGCCATCGCTACGCAAGCCTGCCGGATGGCTACGAACGGTCCTGACTTTATCCGCCGCGTCGCCAAGGAAACGGGGCTGCACTTCGATATCATCCCGCCCGCGGAAGAAGCGCGGTTAGCGGCACGCGGTGTCACCCCGCTGCTTGACCGCAACGACAACGGCGCGCTGGTCTTCGATATTGGCGGTGGCTCGACGGAGCTGATCTGGCTTGACCTGCGCGAACCAAAACGCCGCCCGAGAATTTTGCGCTGGGGCTCCATTCCGCTGGGTGTGGTGACGCTGGGGGAGAAATTTTCTGGGCGACTTGATGAGCCCGGTGTCTATGGTGAAATGGTGGCAGAGATTTCGCAGCACCTGACGGCCCTGCCCGATCCTGTTGCGCCCGGCGAACATCCTGCGGGGTCGTTCCACATGCTGGGCACCTCGGGCACCGTGACGACCATTGCCGGATTATTCCTGGGGCTTGAACGCTATGAGCGATCCAAAGTTGATGGAACCTGGATCGCTCGCGACGATATTCTGAAGGTCATCGAACAACTCAAATCCATGTCGCTTGCCCAACGTGCGGCGCATTCTTGTATTGGTGCTGATCGCGCGGAATTGGTCATTCCTGGGCTTGCGATATTTGAGTCAATCTTCCGGTTGTGGACTCCTCCCCGGTTAAGGGTTGCGGATCGCGGCTTGCGGGAAGGCATGCTCCTTGCACTTATGGAAGACGCGGGGGACCACAAAGAACACAAGGCAAAGCGCCGGCGCCGCGGTGGCAAGCGCCGCAAACGTCGCTCACGACATCGCGGGCCGGCAACATGAACCGGGACGACAAACCCCAGGCGTCCCGTGCCCTGAAAGTGCGCTTGCGCACCGCAAAGCAACGGACGAAATCCTCTCAAACCTGGCTCGAACGCCAGATCAACGACCCGTATGTTCGCGCGGCAAAAGCGCAAGGCTATCGCTCGCGGGCCGCCTACAAACTCAAAGAGATGGACGACAAGCACCGGTTCTTGAAGCGTGGGGCTCGCGTCGTGGATCTTGGGGCGGCTCCCGGCGGCTGGACGCAAATCCTGGTTGAAAGAGTTGGTGCGAACACTGTTTTGGGTGTCGACATTCAGGCCATTGACCCTATTGAAGGTGCAGGGCTGCTCGTGCTGGATTTCATGCAAGAGGATGCACCGGCCATCATTTTGCAGAACCTCAATGGGCCGGTGAATATCGTCGTGTCCGACATGGCTTCCGCCGCAACCGGACACAGGGAAACAGATCACATGCGGGTCATGGCCTTGTGTGAGGCGGCGCTGGAGTTTGCGATCGAAGTGCTGGAGCCGCGAGGTACGTTTTTGTGCAAGGTCCTGCGAGGCGGTACGGAACGATCATTGTTGGAAACGCTGAAACGCCGGTTTGGAAAAGTCGTGCACATCAAACCGCCCGCCAGCCGCTCTGACTCCGCTGAGATGTACGTTCTGGCGATGGATTTTCGAAAACCATGAACCGCTGGCTTTCAGTTGTGCCGTTGATGCTGCTGCTGGGCTTGGTGGTGTATTTTGCGATTGGATTGTCGCTCGATCCGCGAACTGTGCCGTCGGTATTGATCGACAAGCCTTTACCCGCATTTGATTTGCCGTCCGCCGGCGGCGGCGCATCTTTCAAAAGCGAGACTCTCAAAGGTCAAGTCAGTCTGTTGAACGTTTTTGCCTCATGGTGCATTGCGTGCCGTGTTGAGCATCCTGTGCTGCTTGAATTGACGAAGGCCAAGCGCGTTCCAATTTACGGCCTGGCTTGGAAGGATAAACCCGGCGATCTCAAGGTCTGGCTTGAGGAGTTGGGAGACCCCTATATCGTGATTGGTGATGATGCCACCGGGCGCACTGCAATCGACCTGGGCGTCACCGGCGCGCCTGAGACCTTTGTGATCGACCGGCATGGCCGCATCCGGTTCAAACAGATCGGGCCTATCGATGCCTATGTCTGGAAAGAGATTATCGAACCCTTGATTGAACGATTGGAAGCGGAAAAGTGAATGGCGGTCACCAAGATCCCAAGTCCTGATCTTCGCCAGCGCCGCCTTCTTTTCCGTCTGCGCCCAACGAGCTAACGTCAAATGCGCCATGAAGCCCGGGAACTTTGTAATTGTAGGGCTTTCCCCAGGGATCGTTGATGCCGTCGGCACGCGTGAGATATGGACCGTCCCACGTCGCGATGCTGTCTGGTTTTTCTACGAGCGCTATCAAGCCTTGCTGTTCTGTCGGATAGCTGTTGTTCGAGAGCTTGTAGAGATCAAGGGCCGTCGAAATGTTGGCGATTTGTATCTTTGCGGCCTTTGCCTTCGAAGCCTCGAAGTAGCCGATAACCCGCGGCGCCGCGATGGCAATGATCAGCCCCAGGATCGCGAGCACGA